>CAISKC010000234.1 GCA_903885895.1 uncultured Legionella sp. | reverse complement strand
TTGGTGGAACCAACGGAAGTTTGTTGTTTAAGCGTTTAGCGTAAATGCTGCCACGGGGTCGACGTCACATCAGTATCATTATTTATGGTCTGGCTTTATTGGGTGTGATGGCGACTCTGTTTGGTTTAGAATTATACCGCATTATTTATAGACCTATCTCCATTCAAAACAATGAATCTGTCATTATTCGAGTAGAAAAATCAACGACGGCACAGGCTTTGGTGCGAACTATGTATGCTCAAGGCTGGGTAGGGTCGGTTCGACTCTGGACCTATTTGATTCGTGTGGAAGGCTTGTCTGCCAAATTACGCTCAGGTATTTATCAAGTGCAGGTAGGCGAGTCGGCCCAGAATTTGTTGCAACGGATTGTAGCAGGAGATGTGTTGCGCAAATCTTTTATGATTCGTCCGGGTACGACGGTAAGTCAGATTAGCAAAGACTTGCAGATGGCACCGTATTTGGATTATAAAGCCAGTGATTGGTCTGAGCTGGATGGTCAACATAGTGCTCCAGAAGGCCTATTACTCGCAGATACTTATGTTTACGATGCGGGATCTAGCGCTCAGGCATTGCTACGTCGAGCGCATAAACAATTAGACAATGTCCTGACTCAGGCTTGGCAAAATCGTAATCCGGCTTTACCTTATAAAAATCCCTATGAACTTTTGGTTGCAGCCTCTATTCTAGAAAAAGAAGCGGCTTTACCCGCAGAGCGACGTTTGATTTCGGGTGTGATAATGAATCGCTTGAAAATACATATGGTTTTACAAATGGATCCGACCGTGATTTATGCATTGGGCGATGAATATGCGGGTAAATTGACGCATCAACAGATGACGGTGGATTCTCCTTATAACACCTATCGCTATAAGGGATTACCTCCCACACCGATTGCAATGGTGTCGATGGATGCCATCGATGCAGCCAGTCATCCGGAGATCTCTGCGTATCTATATTTTGTAGCCAAGGGAGACGGAACGCATGTGTTTCATACAAAATATGCAGAACATCTTGAGGCAATTAGGCAATATATGAGAAAAAAATGATGAATAATGGACGATTATTGGTGGTTGAGGGATTGGAAGGGGCTGGCAAATCTACGGCCATTCTCTTTTTACAGCGCCTATTGCAGGCAGAAGGGATTTCCGTACGCACCATCCGTGAGCCTGGCGGAACCGTTGTAGGGGAAGCTGTTCGTCATTTGCTAAAGCATGCGGATCATGAGCATCCCCTCGATCCCAGAGCTGAATTATTGTTATTTTATGCAGCACGCGTGCAATTACTTGAAACGGTGGTTAAACCTGCTTTGCAACAAGGTACCTGGGTGTTGGCTGACCGCTGCGAGTTGTCCAGTTTTGCTTATCAAGGGGGGGGCGTGAGATTCCGCTTGAGGTTTTAAATCAATTGTCGACCTTATGTGTGGGCGATATGCAGCCCGATTTATTACTCTATTTGGATATTTCACCGGAGATCGGTATGCAGCGCGCGCAGACGCGCGGTACATTAGATAGAATTGAACAAGAGCCTTTGTCTTTTTTCCAGACCGTTCACGCCGCGTATCAGGTTTCTATCAAGCGGTTTGAGTCGGTTGCAGTGATTGATGCGAGTCAATCCTTGCCTCAGGTGGAAGCTGAATTGAAACAGGCGTTTCGACATTATTGGGAGTCATTAAATGGCCGGTCGTAGTTTGAC
>CAISKC010000233.1 GCA_903885895.1 uncultured Legionella sp. | reverse complement strand
TTTTATTTTGTGCATTTTTTATTTAGATGAACCATCGTGACATCCGTTTCTGTGATAGGCGATGCAACCTTTATGAGTCTTCATTTTCATAAAAGCCCATTCATTTATACCGGATTGATTCTCTGTATAAGAGCCCGCCAAACAAACATAGGGCTCATTTTTCATGAGCTTTAGGTATTGATTAAACCGATCCTCAGCAAGCATAATAGGTAATCGCCCCCACACAACATATCTTTCAACAGTATGCTTTTTACTTAAAATAGAAATGGTCAAGGAAGCTTCATTTTCACCGTTGTATTTAACATCACTTTCATCATCGTCCTCAGGGGAGTAACCCAGATCTTGAAGCGCGACTCTTACTGAGTTTCTTGGAACACATTGCCAATAAATAAATTCTCTACTTTTTTTTGAAAACTTAGGAGGATGTTTTACTCCATCCAAATGACTATCCAAATCAATTTCATTTAAAATTCCATAATCATCGGACAATACTGTGTTCGGATATTTTTGTTTCAAAGAAATATTCATTGCATTGACCATAAGAGGAAATATGCAAGTACATAGAATCATCAGCATCATTTTTTGCTTCACACTATTTACTCTTTAAATTTCTCATAAATCGAACGGAATATTTTCATTTTGTCCTCAGGATCAGGATGTGGATTATTTTTGTCTAAAATGCCGCTCAATACTCCTTTGTATTCTGCTACTGCATCATCCCAAGTGACTATATGGCTTGGATTTATCTTAGCGTATCGTTCTTTGGCACAAGCTTTTTTTAAAAATAACCATCGAGTCCCTGCACATATATTGGCTGATGGTTCAACTGCATCTGTGTGAGAAAGATGAATAAAATGCTCTCTTAATCCATCTGCATGACCATTAATAATACGCAAAGTTTCATCAGTAAGTTGCATTAATCCGCGTGCAGGACCTATTTTCTTAGGATTATGAGGATTAATAACATTTGGATCAAAACTTGACTCACTAGCGATAAGCGCTTTTACTAAATTCGGATCAAGCTGATCTTTAGCTTCAAATACTTGATTCCAGTATAACACCCATCCGCGAATTTGAGCATCAAATTCATCTGCTCGAGGATATTTTAGAACATGCGCGTTAGGCGGTCCCTTTAAATCAGAAAATCTAGATTTTGTAATGATCATTAATTCCGATAACGACAATATGTCTCTAATTTCATGTTTGTTTTTACCTAATGGATTTTTCGCGCAATGTGCATGTCGAACAACAACTTCACCTTCTGGATATTTTTTACTGGGTGGAATATGTTCTAGATGCTCTTTGACATAATGCATTCCAATAGGACAGAGGCGCCAGCGGTGGACTTTTTTTGTTTGTTCTTCAGTATTAGCGAAAGCAATTTCATTGATTGTGCTATCCATATTTCCTCCATAGAGAACTATTCAACATCATGTAAATCATAATTTATTTTTGATCAGTACGCGTAAAATGGTATCCAGAACTACATCCAGTCGTTTACTAACATCGGAAGCCAAGAAACGCAAAATCATATAGCCATGCTCTTGCAATAACAAGTCTTTGCGCCTGTCTGTGCGATAGGCTTCTTTGGATGACAGATGTTGAACTCCATCTATTTCAATCGCAACCCGTGCATCCATACAAATGAGATCCACTTCCATACCACCTAATCCATCAAACGGAATCGTTAACACATGATTTAATTGAAATCGCCCCTTAGTCTCCGATAATGTTTCCAGGCGATAAAACAAGAATGCTTCAATTAGGCTTCGTGCACGATCAATTTGATCATTTTCTAAAATTGCCACATCTGCAAATAATTGTGCTAGAGGGTTATCAACACCATCTGCAACCAAGCGTCTAATCGTACTGCCATAATCATTTTTCCAAAGTGGTTCAGCTGGAAGAACAATATCCGTTGGCCACCCAGGATAAGCGCTCGCAGGTTGTATGATTCTATAACCAACAGACTCATACGCGTTAGAGCGACGCTGAAACATACGATCAAGCATAGGTACTGCAAAATCCGCATAATCATACACATGGACTTCTTTTTTTGAATCATGCAATCGATGGAGCCGATCAACGTACTGCGCAATAGTACCTTTCCAAGAAATGGGTAATGTCATAAATAACGTATCTAAACGTGCATCATCGAATCCTTCTCCAACAAATCGCCCTGTTGCAAGGATAACGCGCTCTTCATTAAGTGGAATCAACGTTAATTGCAAAATAGCTTGCTTCATATCTTTAGCGCTCAATCCCCCTTTAAGCACAATTAAGTGCTGAACCTGAGAAACCAATTGCTGATGCAATACATCAAGATGCTCGTTTCGTTCAGTTAAAATAATAGGTGAACGTCCTTTTTTAACTGCATGAACAACATCATTACAAATCATCTGATTGCGATACGTATCATGAATCAATTCTTCATATAAATCTTGAAATTGAATACGCAAATTTTCATTGCTTTGTTTATAAGGCTGAAAACTCGTCGGACGCACAAAAACATAATGATCAAAGGGACGAACATTGGCTTGATCTTTGGCATTGACCCGATGAAGAATGGGACCACATCGCATCATGATAATAGGATGACGACCATCTTTGCGAACCAATGTGGCTGATAATCCAGTAATAAATTTGGCTTTGACTTGGCGGATGATATTGTCAAAACTCACAGAAGGTATATGATGACATTCATCAACAATCACATAACCATACTGAGAAATCATGGTCACAACATCAGTATGTTTAGTGAGGCTTTGAATTAATGCAATATCGATAAATCCGGTTATTTTCTTGCGCCCGCTACCAAATCGACCAATTTTCTTTGCAGAGATTCCAAGAAATGTTTGTAATCGTTCTACCCATTGATCTTGCAATTGCTTAGTATGGACAATGATTAATGTATTCACTTGCCGTTTAGCAATCATCCAAGCTGCAACCACCGTTTTACCAAACGCTGTCGTTGCAGAAAGTACGCCAATGTCTGAGTTGATTAAGGCGTCAACAGCAAGTTGTTGTTCAGGTCTTAATTCACCGCAAAATTGGATATCGAGTGGTGTTCCAGCAAACACCTCTTCTTGAACAGTATATTTAATTTTTAATTCACGAAGTAATTTTACAATATCACCAAAACAACCCCGGGGTAATCCAATATGATGAGAATAATCCTGAGCGCACCCAATAATCCGTGGTTTATCATAAACCGGTAATCGCATGGCTTGGGCTTTATAAAAATCAGGATTTTGAAAAGCTGCAATGCGAATTAATCGATTTAATAACGGTGATGGCAGTACTTCTTTTTCAATAAAAATCTCATTGCTGATAACTAAATGTAGTGTTTTAGGTAATACATCAATAATCGGTAGGGGTACCGGTGGCTTCCAAGGTGTTCTATTTTCTTCTTCAACAATTTCTAATCGGATACCAACAACACGTCCTTTAGCCTCTGCCTCACCAACCAGTTGTTCCACTTCAAAACGCGTTATTTTTTTAATGTCTGCAAGATAAGCCCATTGATCTTCAATCACTTGCAATTGATCATCGATAAATACACTATTACCTGCATTACGTGCTGATTTTTGCAGAGGTAGTGCAATTAAATTACCGAAGCCACCACGGGGCAAAGTATCTTGGTTAGGGAAAAATCGATCATAAGAGTCTAGACCAACCCCAGGATTCGATTCCATAGTTTCTGTTAGGATGGACGCACCTAATTTTCTTGCAAGGGCTGCCGAAATGGACTCCTCAAAAAACAACCAAACATGCGCACCTTTTCCTGACTGAGATCGCTCCAATACCGCCGGCAAATTCTTTTGATGACAGGTTTTCAAGAAAGCAACCGCATCATGCTCCCAGTTTGCTTTATCAAAATCAGCTGCAAGCAAATAACAGGTTTCATCCAACAGCATGGGATAAATACCCATGACAAAATCATCACCCTTTTGGTTATGACCTTGTAAATGCCAATAAACCACTTCATCATCTACGGGTATGAATTGTCGGTGTTGGCAATCCATACATTTGATACGGGGCTTCTGACAGATGTTTCTTACCCATTCATTTTTACAAGCGGGTGCATATCCTGATTTAAGCGTTTTTCTGTTTTGAAACCGACGAGGATAAACATCAGATCGACCACGAAATAGTGACTGAAATAAGGTTATCTTTTCTGCTGTTGAGGAATGCTGGTTAACCATTGAATTTCAGCCAATTATTAAGTGGTTAAGTATAACTCAAGATTCATTTAAAAAATAATGAACTAATTTTGTGATCTCTTATTGGAATTACTATTCTGTCACAACGCGCAACAACAATAGTGAATGCGCTCAAAGTAGATGAAGTTTTTCAATACAATAGAGAATAAAAATAATAATTAAAATGGATATATTAAGCGGCAACAGCACACACCTTTCGTCGGATTGCCGACATAATACAACCCATTGATATATAATAAATTATTTTGATTTTAACTTGGTTTTTATGATAAAAACACCGATGAGTTCATGATGAACGAAAGTGATGAGCGTTTATCGAGATAAAAAATATTAATTTTCAATAAGATACACTCAATAAAACCACTGACTTCATCATGATTTTTCATCGCGCATTCATCACAGACTCACTTATTTTTGCCAAAACCACTTGGTTTCCAGGTTGATCAATTTTATCAAAAAGTATATCGAATCCTGCTTGCTGAACTAAAAATGTATTTATTGCAGCAGGTCGTCCACTGTGACAAAAACGCTCACCAAACATCTCTGATTCAATCGTGTATTCATCAATGACAGTATGATGGCCATCAACGGGGTGACTCGTGTCCGCAAATGTCATAAGCAGAATGCCTTTGGGTTTGAGGAAGGAATGAAATTTTTTCAATATCTCAAGATGCTTATCGGCATGAACATGAAAAAGAGCAAACCAACATACAATCGCATCAAAACGAAGGTTGGTTTTAAAATCACAAATATCAGCTTGAAATAGCTTTTCTTTTGAAATAACTCGTTCGGCATATTTGAGAAACCTAGGTGAAATATCAAGGCCATAAACATCGAATCCTTTTTCAACAAGGT
The DNA here is from genome assembly GCA_903885895.1 of uncultured Legionella sp. GTDB lineage: Bacteria > Pseudomonadota > Gammaproteobacteria > Legionellales > Legionellaceae. The sequence goes on along the minus strand of CAISKC010000233.1, from coordinate 1,921 downwards.
ATGTCGCGATGGGCTTGCCAGAACCACATCCCACATCAAGAATCGTAGCACCTTCAGCTAAATGAGCAATCGCCGCATCAATGGATGGCTGCTCTATATACCATTCTCTTTTTTCAAACCAGATGTCGGCAATGTTGTCGTAACCGGTTTTAATTTTATCGTTAAATTGACTCATGAAATGATTGCCTATGTTGACTTTAACAAGTTGATTAGCGTGTTGCTCATATCCATCTTTCCATCACCGTTACAGGTTTAGCCTTAAACTCATCCATGCCGATTTTTTTCCAGCCAAGGCGTTGATAATACTTTGGTATCGCGGGATCGAAAGTGAACAAGTAAATTTTATCAAAATCAAGCTCTTTTGCTTTCTTGATTGTAGTATCAAGTAGCATTTTGCCGATCCCTTTGTTTTGATAGTTTGGAGTAATCACCAAATCACCTATCCAAGGTTTTAGATCTGGACGAATACCCCCATGTAATTCAAGAGTACATGAACCCACTGGTATCTCATCATACAGTGCGATATAAGTAAGTGGCATATTTTGTTTCAGCTCTTCATAATACAAAGACTTACTTTCTTCAATGCCAACCTCCGGCATCCAGATTTTACCTAGAACCTCACACCAAATGCTTGCAAGCGCTGGTATGGCGTGTGGATGTTTTTTTAGAAGGTCAATTTGAATCATACAAGTCTGGCATCAAAAAATTTCACAAAGCCCGTCATTGTAAGCTTTGGATTGTCAATATTCTCTCGTATAAATTCGACCTGAAATCCGCATTTTTTGTAAAAGTCAGGCGCTTGAAATGCACAAGATACCGTATTGATGTTATTAAATCCTTTGCCTTGAAAATGCCGTTCAAGCGCGGAGATTAGTTGCTTGCCATATCCTTTCCCACGATAGGCTTTGTCAATCCATAGATCCCTGATATGAATCGATGAATAAGAGGAAAATGCGTCTAACACGCCGATCAGCGCACCACTTTCGTCATAAAGTTCAAAAGCAAAAGGAGTATAATCAACGTGAATGCCATGACTAAGTTCGTACTCTTTCAGTCCATCCTCCATTTTTTTCAAAGTTTTTTCGGAAAGTTTCTTCACAAATGAAATTTTAGTTGTCATGTTTTTCCCACATTGTTGGATGGTAAGTAAATTCTATCTCAATTCCATCGGGATCGCTGACACTAAATGAATGAGTACCATGCCAAAGGTTTTTGGTGGGTTAAGTATGATGATTTTCGTAGATTTCATTTTGTCATAAAGCGCATCTACAGAAGAGATAGAGTCTAAGGCAAAGCCAATATGCTCTAAGCGTTGCGCACTTGAAAACGACTCCTCGATACGATGCAAAGAGATACCATGTCCTGATAAATAAACGTAATCTTTTGTTCTAAGCTCAGTTGCCATACCCAGCATGTTATAAAATTCTTCGCACTCATCCATCTTATTTACGGCAAGAGCCACATGACGCAAAGAGGCATTTTTCGGTAGCATATTTAATCCTCACATGATTTATCAGTTATTGGCCTATCTTGATGATTGTTAATGTTTGTTTTTAAATAGTTAATCAGCTCATCTTTCCAACCTTGCTGAATCAGCCAATTGGCCGGATATCTCCAATGTGGGACCCAAAATCCTAATTGTTGATGCTCTCGATAACAATAAATCTGCTCATGAAGAGCCCTCATCATATCATCAAATAATTCATCATTGGGATTTAAGCGTTTAAATACTTCCCATGTTTTAGTTTTGTTATAGGGTTTAGGATAAATTGACCAAAACTGTTCAAATTTTTGCGATAACATAACTAAACAAACATTATTAATAGAAGTTACGCATTGACAGCAGCTTGAAATTTAGGATTCAAATGCTCTTTGTCTTGAATGAACGCATCAATAAATGAAGCAATAATTTCATTGAATA
>CAISKC010000232.1 GCA_903885895.1 uncultured Legionella sp. | reverse complement strand
TATAAGCTGGATATTATGATTGGTGAAGGTCCGGGAGCGCGTTCCATTAAATTGGAATTACCCCCGTTTACTTTGATTGGCGCTACGACGCGTGCGGGTTCGTTAACGTCTCCATTGCGAGATCGATTTGGTATTGTTCTGCGCTTGGATTTTTACTCTGTTGATGCGCTCACTCAAATTGTGGAACGTTCTGCCCGTTTATTGAAAGTGACAACCGATACGCAAGGGGCTCATGCGATTGCTTTGCGATCCCGAGGAACACCTCGAATTGCCAATCGTTTGTTACGTCGCGTGCGTGATTATGCAGAGGTGAAGGCGGATGGCGTGATTACCGCTGAAGTTGCTGCGAATGCGTTGGATATGTTGCATGTTGATCATCATGGGTTTGACGTGATGGATCGAAAACTCTTACTAGCTGTTATAGAGCGCTTTGGTGGCGGGCCAGCTGGCGTGGATAGTATTGCTGCGGCCATTGGGGAAGAAAAAGGGACAATCGAAGATGTGTTGGAACCATTTTTAATCCAACAGGGGTTTTTAATGCGTACAGCTCGTGGGCGCGTTGCGACGCAACTAGCTTATGAACATTTTGGTTTGAAGTTTACGACGCCGGTGGATTTGTAACGACTGGAGGTCTCGTAAACTATGAAAAATGATCATATAATACCCTATCGGGTTTATTTTGAAGATACAGATTTGATGGGCATTGTATATCATGCTCGCTACCTGTACTTCTTTGAACGTGCTCGAACTGAAATGTTGCGTGAGCATGGGTTTTCATTGACAGTGATGGCACAAGATAACATATATTTTGCAATTCGTGAGGCAAATGTTCTCTACCATTTTCCTGCGTATTTGGATGATATGTTGCATATTACCACATCGGTCGCAGGCCAAACCGCATGTACCTTGCTATTCAAGCAAATGATGGTGAATCAGAATGATCAGCTCATTGCGGAGGCCACAGTGATGACCGTATGTGTAAATCGAGAGCTGAAGCCGAGACGTGTTCCGACTATGCTGCGAGCGGTCGTATAGTATCTATTTGATAGGAGAATAAAGGTGGCAAGTCATACCACAATTTTAGGTTATTTTTTACAAGCTGGGTTTGTTGTGAAATTTGTGCTGCTGTTGTTATTGATGGCATCGGTTGTGTCTTGGACACTGATTATCCAGCGCGCTTGGTACTTTAGAACTAAAAAAAATAATTACGCAGCCTTTCGTAAACAGTTTTGGGGCAGCAGTGATTTAAGTAAATTGTATACAGATATGAGCGATAATGAAGAGGGACAACATGGTTTGGCTGCTGTTTTTTATGCGGGCTTCAAAGAATTTTTACGCTTGTCAGAGCATCATGGCACCATTCTACTTGAGCCCATTCAACGCGCTATGCAAATATGTCATTACAAAGAAGCTGAGCGGCTAGAAGAACATTTGCCTTTGTTCGCCTCGATAGGCTCATTGGCACCTTATGTAGGATTATTTGGTACGGTCTGGGGAATTATGACGTCTTTTCAAGCATTGGGCCAAGCTCAGCAAGCTACGATTGCGATGGTGGCGCCGGGTATTTCAGAAGCATTGGTTGCGACCGCATTAGGGTTGTTTACCGCGATTCCTGCCGTGATTGCTTATAATCGATATAGCACGCATGCAAACGGATTGTTAAATCACTCTGATTTGTTTCAGGAAGAATTGGTTGCTCTGATTTCTGAGCAAATTAAATACAAATAAAGGAACCATGATGCTAAATAGAAGATCACGTTCTAAAAATCCTATTGCTGAGATTAATGTCGTGCCCTATATTGACGTCATGTTGGTCTTGTTGGTGATTTTTATGATTACTGCGCCTATTTTAACGCAAGGGGTTACGGTGGATTTGCCAAAAGCTGAAAGTCAGGCCGTGAAGACCACTGATAAGGAGCCCATTATTGTTTCTGTCAATGCAGAGGGTGAGTATTTCTTGAACGTAGATCAGAATCCAGATATGCCGATGACGGCGGAAAATCTCATGGTTCGAGTTGCTGCTGAATTGGCTTTGGCGAAAGAATCAGGTCAAACGGTCAATGTTTTGGTGAAAGGTGATCAAGGTGTGCCATATGGTCGTGTTGTGCTAGCGATGAGTGCTTTAAAGCAGGCGGGCGCTGAGCAAGTTGGCTTGGTAACGGACTCTACAACATTGGAACAAACGGTGGAACAAACTGTGGTTGAGGTGGAATGATGATGAAAACGATGACTTATCGTAATGCGTTTCTGGTAGCAATAGGATTACATATTTTTATCCTGTGTTTATTGATGATGGAAGGCCATTCGGAAAAATTTGTGGTGCAAGCCTCCTCTCGCTCCGATATGGTTGAAAGTAAAATGGAAATGAATCGTCCCGAAGCACAGCCGATCCAAGCTGTCAGTGTTGATAGCCAAGCTGTAGCAGAAACACTCGATCGGTTAAAGTCGGAACGTGCGCAAAAAGAACAAGCTGAAGTGAATCGACAACATGCTATGCAAGAGCAATTACGTGTGGCGCAGCAGCAGCGCATCCATGAACAGCGCCGCTTAGAGCAAATGAAGAAAGAAGCTGCTCAGATGGCTGTGGCGCAACAAAAAAAAATGGCGGTAGAAAAACAACATTTACGTGAATTAGCGGAACAAAAAGTCCAACAAGAGCGAAATTTAGCAGCATTAAAACAACAACAAGTACAATTGCAAAAACAACAAATGCAGGAAAAGCAACGGTTAACAGCTGCTTTGCAAAAACAAAAACCAGAGGAAGCAGCTCACGCGCAAAGGGAGTCTGCAGCGCAAGCAGCTCAGGCCGCCCAAGCGGCTCAAGCTTCTCAGGCTGCTCAAGCAGAAGCTCGGCGGAAAGCGGCGCAGCAAGCAGCTATGGAGCAGCAACGCTCAGCTCAAATGTCAGGAGAAGTAAATAAATATAAGGCATTGATTATCCAAGCCATTAGTCAGCATTGGATTTTGCCTGACCATGTGGATCCGCAATTGTTTAGTCAATTTAGAATTCAATTGGCGCCTGGCGGTAGGGTTTTGAGTGTGAGTTTGATCAAAAGTAGTGGAGACCCGGTTTTAGATCGCTCTGCGCAAGCAGCCATCTATAAAGCATCGCCATTGCCTGTACCGAGTGAACAAGCGATGTTTAATTTATTTAAGGACATTAGTTTAACTGTCCGTCCAGAAAGTACAAGGGGGTAGTAACATGTTAAAACGAGGTATGCAACTATTGATGTTGCTTGCAATCTCAACGCGAATTTTTGCTTTGGATTTAGAATTAACTCAAGGGATCAGTGCAGCGCAGCCTATTGGTATCAATGGCTTTGGTTATGATGATCGCTCACACTCTGTGACGGCTGTGATCACAAATGATCTGAAGCTCTCCGGACAATTCAAAATCTTACCCACACAAAGCGATGGCCAATCCTCGCTATCCTATTGGCAGAAGCTGGGTGCTGATACGGTCTTATCAGGAAACGTGACGCCTACGAACGACGGGCGTGTGGCAGTGACTTATAGTTTGGTGGATGCTGCAGCGCAGGGGCGTACGATACTATCCAACAAATTTGTTGTACCAGAGCAGCAACTACGTGCTTTAGCGCATCATATTAGTGACCAGGTTTATCAAAAACTAACTGGGGAACGTGGTATATTTTCTACAAAGATCGCTTATATTATGGTGCAGAGAGGCTTTGGTGGGCGTAG
>CAISKC010000231.1 GCA_903885895.1 uncultured Legionella sp. | reverse complement strand
TTACTTAGTTATATGCCCTTATTTAGTCGGTCAATTAATCAATTTGTTGCTGCATACCCGGGTTTAAATTTTGTTTTTAGAGAGTTAGATAAGCCTCATGAAGTAATTGATACATATCCAAATCGTCCTTTATATTTAACTAATGGTTCAGGACCAACAATTGAGTTTATAGATGTGGATTTTAGTTACCCGAATAGTACGGTTCCTATTTTTAACAAATTATCATTTAAAGTGAAACCAAATCAAAGAGTAGCATTTGTAAGTGAAAGTGGAATGGGAAAAACGACAATCTTTAATTTGCTTTATAGACATTATGTGCCCAATAATGGAACAATAAAAATTAACGATCAAGATATTTCGACTGTAAGTCTTGATTCTTTACGAAAAGCTATCAGTATATGTGAACAAACTCCAACTTTAAGCAAGGGCACAGTTCGGAAAAATGTTTGTTTTGGCGCAGAAAACCCGGAATTGATTACAGATGAATACATATATGCGATAAGCCAGTCTGTTGGTTTAGAGCGTTTCTTAAAAGAATTGCCATTTCAATTAGATACGGAGGTTGGAGAGGGGGGGAGATCTTTATCAGGTGGACAGCAACAAAAAGTAGCTATTTTACGTGGGTTATTAAAAAATACCACTGTAAGATTGTTTGATGAGATAACTGCTTCTTTAGATGGTCCTGCAGCCAACCAAATACTGAAAGATCTTAATTGGGTGCTAAATGGCACAACAAGTTTGATGATTTCACATAAAATATCAGAGGTACAATATACTGATCACATTTTTGTTTTAGATAAAGGGCGCGTTGTTGCACAGGGTACGCATGAGCAACTTGTGGTTTCCTCTCAACTATATCAAAAATTATGGAGAGCTTCCTTGAGAAAACTTTCGAACTCTCCATATGCTCTTTTTTCTCCTAATGCAGATAACTCCATATTGAATCGTTCCGAGCAAGAAAATTTATCAGAAGACGATGACGCTCCGTGGAGAGTAGACGAACATCCAGCCAATTTAAAGAAATAAACTTACTTAAAACAATGAGATGCAATTTCATTGGTAAAAAATATTTGGGTAAAATTATCAAGATAGCTTTTGTAAAAAATAGGGGATAATAAACTTAAAATGCCGACATTACCACATAGCAGGCTTGATTATAACTCTAGTATTGCTGACTTAATAGTAGCTTATGAGGAGATGCATGCGAATTTAAGAACGGAAAATCAGTTACATATTGAAATAGAAAAATTACATATTATTCTTTGTGTAGAGTCAAAGTTAAAAAGAGAGATACTTCAACCAGTGATGATCGGTCGGGTCGAAGCTCCACAACAGCAAACTTTTTTTGAAAAATTGCTGTATTATGTTTTGATGAGTTTTGGGATCCTTCACAGTTTGTTTAGAAGCTATATGTTTGGGAATGGATTGGTTGCATTGATTCCAGCTCTTAGTTCCCCTGTTCGTATCATGTTATCGTTGCTTTACGTTTGTTTACAAACGATACTATTTTATGGATTTGATATTTCTTTATTAAAAAGTAGATTTGGATTTTCAGGAAGTAATACAAATTTATATCAATTTATCAATACACTGATAGAACAAATAGGCGCGATTAATAGTATTAATCGACTACTATCTACTGTACTGGTTTTTACAATAGATAATGAGTCAAAAGCAGATTACGATCGTATTATTGCAATATTTAATCAAGATTTTCAAAGAAAATATCAAGTGCTACAAACTAATGATAATTCTATCTATAGGAAAATTGCAATTGTCGGAATGGTCGGATTTGGTGTTGTTTCTACCATAGCAGGTAGTTATTTTATGACAAATTCTATTTTATTATTTTACGCTGCAAATTTGGTTGGAACGCCATGGGGCTGGGCAATAGTCGCACTTTTTGTCGCAATAGAGCTTGGATATTATTATGCGATGGGTGCAACGGGAGTAGTAAATCTTATAAACAAAGATTATAAAAATGTTAACAAATTGCATAGAGAATTTTCTATATTTCAAAATGAGCAAAATAGCGATCATTTAAGGCAAATAAAATATCTAAATTATCGTTTCGGTCCAAAAATACAAAAAGAAGTTGCGACACAGACAGATGAGAACAGTTTACTGACACAAATAGGTGTTTAATTCGGGTTGTTTTCTCAAGCCATTGTTCAATCTTGAGCAATATGGGGTCGCAACATGTATGTAGTACCGATATTTGAGAGTTATTATGTCAATAACAAGAAGGTACGTGATATTTGATGAGTTAGAAAAAGAGGAAAATAGGGCTTTATTGAATGAAAATAAAATCAAAAATACTTTAATTCAAGATATAAAAAATCCAATCCAATTTGTTGTTGAAGATGCAGATGAAGTTAATACTGGGTTTGAATTGGAGATGTTTCTTTGACATCATTCAAAATGAAAGATCTGATACAATGACATTGATAGG
>CAISKC010000230.1 GCA_903885895.1 uncultured Legionella sp. | reverse complement strand
TGATTCGGCCGAAAACTTATCTGGAGCCAGCGCGCCATGAATGACTGGCCATTTCCATTGTTGCTGAAGAAATAAATTTAAAGCCGTGATATCACTCATGCCTATAAATAGCTTAGTGGAAGAGGGTTGTGCAATGTTAGCGAGTTCGGGGAGCAAACGCATGCTGCCATAACCACCACGAGCACAAATAATAGCTTTTGTTTCTGGATTTTGCAGTGCATTTTTTAAAGACTCAAAACGCATGTGGTCGGAGTTCGCACATAATAAATCTTGGCCGAAGATAGGTTCATTTACGACACAATGTAATTGCCAGGAGGTTAATAAGGTTTTTAATTCTATGAGAAACTCATTAGAACAGCGAGAGGCAGGTGCAATGATCTCAATTTGATCACCGGCCTTTAATATAGGTAATTTGAACACGGTTACATATTCCCAGAGCAGGCTAAATCTATCTGCATTTTACTGGACTATATCAATTTTACAATGTTTACCAAACGAGATTTGGGCTATTTTTATTTGTAAGCACTATCATGATCGGCATGCAAGGAAAGTACTCTTAAATAGTCACCTTCTCTTAATGCAACGGCGCGAAACTTCTGAGAGAATCTGAATGTATAAAGGCGCTCACCATTTTTAGTTTGTTTGGATAAAATGGTTTCCCATTTTAAACCTTGATCTGTATATAATGCAGCCCAGGATAGTTTATGTATTTTTTTTAGAGTTTTAATCAAAGCTGCTTGTTCGTTTTTATCAAGATCGAATAAATCACGTTGAAAGGTTGGGTTATTCAAATCAATCTTTATCGAGGTCATTCGAAATCCTTTGCATCACTTCGTCAAAATTTGAAGAGGGCTTATTTTGAGTTGCCCATTCTACAGCGGTATCTATTTTTTTGCTGTCATCAGCTCGGTGCAACCATTTTTCAGAGTCAGGAACAAATTCACCTGATTTGATAATCCATGTGCCTTCTTCGATTTGATCAATTAAAACCATTTTACCGGCAAATTCCTTTCCTAAAGAAAGCTGTCCATTCGTTCCAATTATTTTTACTTGTTGATGCATACGATCCCTCATAATAAATTTATTATGAATGTATTTTAATAATAAATTCGCATATTGTCAAATTGCTAAATTGTTATATTATGAAATTAAGAAATGCAGAGGTTTGTGTAGTAATATGGTATATTGAGGAATTACATGGTCATGTCAAATGGTACTTTACGTGATACTTACGTCTATAGCATTCTTGCAAGTGAATGGCCAACCGTGAGGGCACATTTAGACTATTTGAGGGATAAACATGGCTAATTTAGATGACAATACATCTCATGTAATGTCACTAAGAAAAAAAGATGCTTTATGAATCATTTAATTTTTTGTCATGTACAGAGTTTTTTAAATCTAAACACTTGACTATGACGTTGCGTCATATTCTAACCTTGGAAACAAGGAGGAAAAAACGATGAAACAATGGTATGCAAAAGAACTAAGTCAACTGACTCAAGTGTCGGTGCGCACATTACACCACTACGATAAAATTGGTTTGCTTAAACCGATGCTTCGCCAAAGTAATGGTTATCGTTTGTACTCTGAAAAGGATTTATTAAAGCTGCAACAAATTATCGCGCTTAAATTTTTTGGTTTTGAGTTGTCTCAAATCAAATTATTACTTACCAAGCAAGATGGTGTCATTGAGAACTTCGCTATGCAGTCAAAGTTTTTGCAAGAAAAAGCAGAAACCCTTCTGGAAGCGAGTACGATATTGAAGCGCATAACCCATGATTGTAGCAATAAAAAATCCGTTCCTTGGGAACAAATTATACAATTAATAGAGGTATATAACATGACGCAACAACTCGAATACTCCTGGGTCAAAGAAATCTTTACGCCTGATGAGTTAAAAGAATATGCAGAGTTTGAAAATGAAATGAAAGCATCTGGACAAAAAGATGTTTTTAAAAAAATTGGCAGCACTTAGTAGAGGAACTAAAAAACAATATCCAAAACGATCCTTATTCAAAAACAGGGATTGATTTAGGTAAAAAGTATATGGATTGGGTTAATGGGATATACGGTAGAAAATACGCACATCTTAGAACCAAAAAGTGGGAGCAAGGGTTTGGAGAAGGAAAGGGTCTTGATGAGATTGGTTTAACATCTGAGCATATGGCTTGGATAGAAAAAGCGGTGGATGCTTATTGGCGAGACCGAATTTATGGGCTTCTGAATCAAGTCGGAACCATTCCTGCTTCTACTGCTTTAACACTTTGGAACGAAATACTTACTGATATGTACGGTAATGAGGAATCTCGAAAATCCATCATTTATGAGATGGCATTAAAGGATGACAAAATAAGTCACGCAGCAAAGGTTTGGTTAAAAAGCATATCAAAATCGCAATAAGGTATGAAAGCAATCTATGGGTTTAGAAAACGACTCTGGATCAACTATTTATGAATGCTTCCATCTAGGAGCTGTAGACAATTCAGATGCCTACGTCACGTGGCCATATCTTTATACATAAGTCGCTGTTATAGAGTTTGTCATTCCCGCGAAAGCGGGAATCTATCCCTGTACTAAGCACATTGCCTAATTATGGATGGGTTCCCGCCTTCGCGGGAATGACAAAGCGGGCAGTTTTTCTAACCTGCAAGAGTCTTATGACTCTTGCTTTACTCTTCACTCGCAAAGACGAGTTGTAGTAAATTGAATTTAGTGAAATATGGTCTAAAATATAATCATAGTGGCAAATAAAAGTTGATCATGTCTCAATCAAAAGAACAATTATTGGGTGAAATCCAAAAGGGATTGCGTGCATGTTGGATGGATGATAAAAGCGATTTTATCAATAACAAAGTGAAGGCAATTCAAGGGAATGATTCAGACGCTGCTACAGAGAGACATGAAGCCAGACAGTCATTGAGCAAAGCAGCCATTGAAGAATTTGAGATTTGCTGGGCCTATGAGCTTGAGTATCTTAATCGAGAATATGATTTTCTTTATGCGACCGTAGAAGCCAAATTACTCGAGAGACATGATTGGTTAAAGTACGACCGAACACTCCCCCCAAATTCATTGAAAGATATTTTTTTATTTAAAACATTACAGAGCCTTCTCTTTGATTTGCTAGATGGGAAGCCTAAAACTGCTAAAAAATGGGACCGCATTTTGATTCGTCCCAACACGCCGCTCAATTGGAAAGAGATAGATCAACAATGGCTTGCAAACCAAATCGAAGGTTATCCACTGTCAAATATCGATTTTTACAACGATCGAGCATTGCCAAACTGTCTAGAGTCTCCGTTTCGCGAGGCGCCAACACGTTATGATATCTATCGTCTGCTAAAAAAGACTTATCCTGTAAGCTTTAAGTCAAAAAAATTGGCGAATGATGTGTCATGTACTGCTATTTCAGCTTTACATCATACGGAATTAAGCAAATTAACCGATCCAGAATGGACTCATTTTGAAACCATTTTAGTAAATATTGGGCTAGAAGAGGCCCCTGAATGGGTGTTATTAGATAAAAAACAAGATGTTTGGACAGTTTATGTGCCACCGCTCTTAGAAATAGAAAGAAAATGTCGAGATGTACCAGCGTTAGCACAGTTTAATAGCTGTTCAGTTAGGCATTTGGTTGATCCGAATTATTCTGATATCAATGCATGGCATGCTGTGCTGTTATCGCGTGTGTTGCCTTGGTGCCAATTATCTCAGGCGGGGAAACCGGAGCTAAATTCTTATCGTTCAACGATACCTATTTCCTTATTACACCAGAATGCTTTGGAAGCAAGCTGTTTACCCGCACAAAAAAAAGCAGAAACTGCGTCTCAAAAAGGGTTTGCCAAACGTTATCCTTTGTCATTACTGAATGCAAGTGATGGGTATGCTGCAGTATTACATCCTGGTCAACCTGAGCCTCTTTATTTGTTGCCTGGTATACCCGAGACGTCAGCATATCTCGTCATGCAGGCACTAGATATTGGTGGGGGTATTATCTACGAACCTCATAATAATCAATTGACCATTATGGATCCGACTCAATGTATAGAAGGGATGAAATTAGTTTACTATCAGCACGTAACGAGTTTAGTCATCCATGAGCTCCCACCACAGCATTCATTGAAGCGTTGGTTTGAATATAATCTTGAATTAACCACCATTGAGCTACAACCCAATCCTGATTCTGCTTACATCTTTGCTTGTGCAGCACGTAACCGTTTTTTCGCAAGAACCGATTATGTATCGAGAAGCCCTAATATTATCGAGGCAGGTCACCATGCTTGGGAAAATACAGGACGTTATATCTATCATTTTTTAAATAATAATCTCAGCCCAGATAAGACGCAATTGAAAAACATAGCAGAAATGGGTAAGGAAGGTCTTGATGTTTTTTTTGTTTATTTAAAAACTTTGCAAAAACCAGCCTTATCTTGCACCTTTGACTTAGATAGTGGTAAAACCATTGAGATCAACGAATATATTGATTATTTGACCAATAAAGTCAAATTTTTTGAAAAAAGCCCTTTACTCACTAAACTAGACCTTGTTTTACCAAAGCAACTCACTGAAGCGACTCAATTATCGCTTATCGCTTTGATCTCCGTTTTAAATGAACGTGGCGAAATTGCAGAAGTGAATTTTCACAATCCAATAGGTGTAAACCGTGCATTTATCAAAAAATTAAATGATTTGGCGACTGAAAAAAGCATTCGACTTCAAATCAAGATCCCTGAATGGGATGACGCTGCTTTTAGTGAAGCTGAAGTTGCCAAAAGTAGTTTAAAAGCCAGTTATCGTGAAGTACAAAACACGATATTGGGAAATATTCGTCAGGCGAGAGAACCAGAACTCATAGAGAATACGCTTTCAATTGGCACTCCTTCGCAGGTTAGACACCTGCAACGTGCACAAGAGATTGAAGAGGATCAGTCATGGTATGACGGTGTCTCCCATTCTTTAACTTCAGCAGGTTCGGTTGGCGTTCAGCAACAAGCACAACAAGAAGTCGCTCAAGAAGTTGCTCAAGAAGCAGAAAACAAATCCCAACCCAAAGCACCTGTTGCTCGAGAGATTCTGGCGTATAAAGGTAAAGTAGATGCCTTAATTACACGTCATAATGTGGAACAAAAAAGGGCAATCGTTCAAGATTTTTCATTATGGGTCGGTAGCAGTAGTGATGCTACTTTTGTGATTCAAGGAATGGATGCTGCTGCTTTTGACAAAATCCGAGAATTTCCGTCGCTATTTAAATTCAGCGTTGATTGGAAAAATACGCCAGGTTTTAGGCTTTGCTACTTGCCAAATGCCAGAAAAGATTTGATTTTAACTTACGATGCGACACTCGAATTAGACGATATAGATGAGCAAAAATTAGAGCCATTTTCTATTCAAATGAAGTATAGAAAACAAGCAACGCCATTTTGTGGTGATTATCGACAACTTCAAACTATCGCATTGCCAGGTGAAGAGACTGAGCTGACACCTTGGCACTATTTAGCAACGGAAACTTTATCAGAAGCAATAAAAGGGTGGCTGATCAATCATGGCAGTGACCCAGCGACCTCTGAGTCCCTGCAGTATGCCAATTTGCGGCATGACATCAAGCATTCGTTAGATCTGTCCGTCATGATTTCAATGATGAAAGAATGGTCGAGATTGACGTTAGGTCGTTCTGATACGCCGACGAATGTGGCTGATTATCGTTCTGAAGAAGCATTTGATGAGTCATTTTTATCAGCAATGTTTGATGATTTGACGCCTCATAATCTCCAGGCATTTGGGCAGTTATTTTATCATTATGGTGCAAAAGGGACTGAAAATTGGTTGAATTTGGTTTATAAACTCTATCAAAAATATCCAAATATCTCACGTTACCCTGAGCTTAGCGAGGGAGCTTCTGCATCGCCAAGCAACTTCTCTATCTTTAAACAACGTATATTAGATCCTTTGTCTGATTGGTCAGAATGTTTAGACAAAGAAGAAGTAGACGCCTTAACTGCCAGCATGCAAAAATTGGAGCACCACCCAGCGCATCAAAATATTTTATGGACGTTGATTGATACCCATGGCGAGAGCGTGATTGCTTATCGTGATGATCAACTCATTCCGATGCGTTTTTCTGAAGTTTGGAACGCTTATAATCGAGTGATTGACTATATTGATGCCAATAATTTGAGCATTGATGAAAAACAATTTATCGATGCTATTCATCAATATAAAGGCGAATTCAATGCAAGCCAATTTTTAAGACGATTGTACGAGGTGTTACAACAAACGGGCAATAGGTATGATAGCAATCTGATTCAGCAAGAGATTTTATCCAATCTCAGCGCAATTGATTGGCATGAAAATGGGTTTTATTACGCTTGTGTACATGAACATTATCGCTATTGGGATCCAGCGTTAACGCTCAGGGATCTGACTAGATTAGATAAGCTTCAAATCCCCACGTATACCGTAATTTGGGATGAGCCAGATCTTGAGATTTCTGACGCAGTGGGTTTTACGCTGCGTTATGCGGCGCAACGTTTACAATTACCCAAAACAGATTTTGACACATTTAAAACGACCCTCATGCGCCTTGCTCAACAACATGCGGATCACCCAGTGCTGCTTCGCCTCATGACAGCATCCATTGCAATAGGGATCGATACCGTCGATGGCATCAATGCGTTGGAAGGGGCGGTTTGGCAAAGATTAAAGGATGTAAAATATCAACCTATTTTACAGCTCATCAATCAAAGTATCCTCTTGGATACGAAAGAGCTGGTCAGCCGTTCGTATCATCTGAGGATTGGCGATCTTCCTTTATTAGTAGACGTATTAACGGAGATGGACTTACCTGTACCTTTGGATTTAGATACTCTCAACGCATTGGGTCGTGCTTTGCAAAGTTTGCAGCATTATCCAGGTAATAAAAAAATCCAGTTCAAAAAATTAATGAGCTATGGACGTGATCATGGTTTTGATCATCCTTTGGTTACGGCTTATCCCTGGTTAGTGGATGATCCCATTGACGTACCTCCTAATAATGAAGAGTGCCAAATATTTTACAGACAATTAAGATCGATTGATTTTTCAAGCTCAAAATTGCCTGATAATGCTGCTTTAACGACAGCTTTCACTAAGATTCAAACAGCCGAAGATCGTCATGCAGTTGTTAGTGATTTGATAGACCAAGACTGCTTTATCACCGATCAAGATGCTGCGTTTCGTCTCTTAAATTCAGATGAAAAACGTTTGATGGATGAACTTTATTTATCTAAAACATTTGGCATGCAAAATCGTCATTTATTGGAAAAATTGTTTGAGCATTTAGCGGTGAAAGAAGA
>CAISKC010000229.1 GCA_903885895.1 uncultured Legionella sp. | reverse complement strand
TTCCTTTTGTATTACTTTATAACAAAAAATTATGAGGGGATACATCAGGGATGAGGGGTAATATACTTGTCACTAAACCTGTTCTAACTTGGTCATCCTTACTTGCCGACCTTTTATTTTCCCTGTTTTGAAATATTGAAGTGCTTGTATAAAGTGATGTTTATTGATCGCAATATAAGATTTAAATGCCAATACATCAATTTTCCCAATTGCATCACTCGGTAAAGCAGCCTCTTTTGTTAAAGCACCTAAAATATCACCCGCACGTAGCTTGTCTTTTTTTCCTAGATCCAAACACAGCGTCACCATTTGCGGTAAAACAGGTTTCGGATCAGATGGTTTGATGTCATCGAGCGAAGACCAAATAACGGGTTGTTGTTGCGCATCTTCAAGGGCACAAATACGATGCGCATCAGCTACCGTCGTTAAACTGATAGCAAATCCCTTATTTCCCGCACGGCCTGTACGGCCAATACGATGCGTATGCACATTCGGTTCAAATGCTAATTCATAATTAATCACCAAGGGGAGTTCTTTAATATCAAGCCCACGCGCAGCCACATCGGTTGCAACTAAAATAGAGCAACTTTTATTGATAAATTGGATAATCGACAAATCACGATCAATTTGCTCCATATCACCATTTAAAGCCAGTACCGAAAAACCCTCTTTTCTCAGCCTATCCACCACCTCAATAGTACGTTGTTTTGTATTACAAAAAATCAATGATGAGCTGGATTTATATTGTTTTAGTAATGCGATTAATGTGGCAAGCTTATTGTGTCCATCCACTTCATAAAATTTCTGCTCAATCTGTTGTGCTGCTTGGTCCTCTTCGATAAACACTTCTTTCGGGTTGCGCATAAATGCTTGTGACATGGCCTTTATTTCAGGCGGATAGGTTGCTGAAAACAACAATGTCTGACGATTTTTAGGACATTGTTTCACAATAGATTGTATGGCGTCAAAAAATCCCATATCGAGCATTCTATCTGCTTCGTCTAATGTGAGTAGGTTTAATTTATCCAGCACCAGTGATTCTGTATCCAGATGCTTTTGCACACGTCCCGGCGTACCAATAATCACATGAGCACCGTGCTTTAACGAATCCAATTGAGGCTTCATCGGCATGCCACCCGATAAATTGATAATTTTAACATTCGGCATCTGCCGAGCAAGTTGCCGAATAGCTTGGCTTACTTGCTCAGCAAGCTCTCGCGTTGGACATAATACTAATGCTTGCACTGCAAAAAGCTTCAGATTTAACCCATTTAAGATCGTTAACCCAAAGGCCACTGTTTTACCACTACCGGTATTGGCCCTGGCAATCATATCATCACCATTTAACAGGCTAGGCAGACTGCGCTCCTGTATGGGCGTCAGAGTTTTAAACTCTAATGACTCTAAATTCTTCAGTAATGGTTCTTTTAAACCCAATTGTGAAAAAAAATCAATGGATATGATCTGTGTTTCCGGTGTATGCATAATATTTTTTCTACTTGTTTGTAAAAAACAAAGTGAATAGTATCACACTATCTAAAGACTTTCTAAAATAGCAACACACCACGCATGTGCAAGATCGTCTAAATTTCAATATGAGACAAATATTCAACTATGTAGGGGCGAGCGGCGCT
>CAISKC010000228.1 GCA_903885895.1 uncultured Legionella sp. | reverse complement strand
TTTTATTTTTACCCCGAATTATCAGATTTTTAGCGAGGTTGTCAATGCGTAACTTCTATATTTAAAGACAGTATCTACGCCTTCTAACTCACCCTCGGCCTAATTGAAGGCTTGCATCAAACAATTTAAAGTTGTTTTTCCCGTGTTTTTTTACATAATACATTGCCGCATCGGCCTTCTCAATGAGCGATTGATGACCATCTTTTGGATATAATGAGATCCCGATACTCAATGTCACTTTAAGGGATTTCTGTTCAATTAAAAACGCTTCTGAAAAACGTTGAAGCATCTTCTTTGCTATTGTAATAACATCTTGTTCATTTTTAATGTTACACAGAATCAATGCAAACTCATCACCACCCAAACGAGCAAGCGTATCACTATCACGTATGCATGTTTGAAGACGCTTTGTCGCGGCACATAATAATAAATCACCGGTTGCATGACCATATTGATCATTAATATATTTGAAATTATCAATATCCAAAAAACAAACAGCCATCATATCTTTCTGTATTTGAGAAACTAACATGGCTTGTTCAATGCGATTTTCGAAGAAAGGTCGATTAATTAACCCGGTTAAAGGATCGTGCTCAGCAAGGTGTTGTAGTTTTTTTTCAAATATTTTTTGTTGGCTGATATCACGAGCCGTCGTTGAGGCACCTATTACCTCCCCTTTTGCATTCTTTATCGGTGAGATGGTTATGGAAACCGGTATCATATGGCCATCTTTATGAACTCTAAATGACTCTTTATGTTTAATATGCTCACCATGAATAATCTGCTGAAGGATACTGTCAAATTCCTCTTGTTTATCTGATGGAAATAGCTTTTTTATACAACAACCAACCATCTCTTTTTCAGTATAACCATAGAGGGCTTCAGCAGCTTTATTCCAACTAAATATATTTCCTTTTAAATCTTTACCTATAATCGCTTCATCAGAGCTTTCCACCAATGCCAAAAGCATGGCTTTCGCATCCTCAGCTTTTTTCCGCTCAGTAATATCTCTGATGGTAGCAAGGACGAGCAACTCACCCTCTGTATCAATAGGACTTAAGCTAATTTCCACAAAGAACTCATGACCATCTTTGTGTTTGCCAAATAGATCCAATCCACTATTCATTGGTCTAAAATTAGGCTTATCAAAGTAATGTTGGCGATGATTAACATGTTGCTTTGCATAGCGCGCTGGCATTAAAAACTCTATTTCTTGCCCCATCAGTTCTTCCGAACTGTAACCGAATATTTTTTCAGACGCAGCGTTGACAAATATAATTTGCCCCTCTTTATTGCTGATAATCAAACTATCTGGTGTTGCTTGCAACAATGCATTCATTTTACTTGTCAGACGACGCAGCGCTAATTCATCATTTTTTCTGGTCAAGTCCAAATTTTGCTGTAAATTCCCATTTATCATCTTGCCGTCATCTTCCTGTTGCATAGCATTCAGCTTAATTAGCTCGATGTCATCAAGCACTTTGTCGACGGTAATTTGTGTGCGCTCAGACCTTGCCATCTGT
>CAISKC010000227.1 GCA_903885895.1 uncultured Legionella sp. | reverse complement strand
TCATGCACAGTCATTTCGTGAAAATTTATTATTTACCCATCGTGGTTTAAGCGGACCGGCCATTTTACAGATCTCATCCTATTGGCATCCTGGTGATGAGCTGTCGATTACCATTGCGCCAGATGTCGATATCTACGCAGAACTCTTGACAGCCCAACAAGCACTCCCTGAGCGGCATCTGAAAACCCAATTAGAAACCTATATCGCAAAACGCGCTATCGAAGTTTTCTATCCCGTTGATCTATTAAACACCCCTCTTAAACAATTAAATCATAAGCAATTACTAGCCACAGCCGCAGTTTTGAAAAATTGGACGATCAAACCCAATGCAACTGAAGGATACAGAACAGCTGAGGTGACCCTCGGCGGAGTCGATTGCAATGAAGTCTCTTCGCAAAATTTTGAAGCTCGCAAAATTTCCGGTTTGTTTTTTATCGGCGAAGTCTTAGACGTGACCGGCTGGTTGGGCGGATATAATTTTCAATGGGCTTGGTCTTCAGGATGGGCAGCAGGACAGTATGTTTAAAAAATAGAGTTTTAATCCCAGCAAGATTGACAAAAACTTTGATAATTGCTTAATTATACACCGCTTAATGATCCCTTAATGATCACACCGATCATAATGTGCTATAGTGCTCTTTTTTTGTCATCAATTAAGGCATTTATGGGCGCAAATACAAGACTAAACCCACTATGGGACGTAATAGCTTCACATGAAGAGGAGGAGAATGAAGCGCTGATAGATGCTGAAGCGGGCATTGAAGAAGAATTCTTTGAAGAAGAGTTTTGTGAACCTACAGAGGAAGAGCGTGAAATATATATAAATGAGATTAATCATATTTTCGAGGAATTTCAAATCAGTACCTTTGAAGATTGTGAAATAATCTTATGCGCTTTGCAAAATGTACTCATTCCAAATTGTGAGTATTTGATCTCTTCTGCCGTTAGCAATATGTCGCCAGCTCATCAACAAACCTTGAATGACCTCACAGATCGCTTAGACTATCCTCAAAATTATGTATATCACCTTGACCATTCTGATATTTATAGCGAGATGGTGGAAGAAAAAATTGGCCAAGCATTGGCATCCCTAAGTATTTTTTCTCAGAACTTGGCTGAAAAAATGCGTCAAAAACAACAAAAACAAGAAGCATTGAAACAAGCTGAGCTTGGTCAGATTTTGGAAGCTGCTTCAAAACTATCAAGCGCACATCTTATGATCACTTTGTTTTTAGTAACAGTAGAATTAATCAATAGAGGGCAACCTTTGCCTGAATCAACGACAAACACCATGACGCCAGTATTACAAAAAATTAAAGATGAGCACATTACTACCCAGCAGATTAATGGGTTAAGTAAAGCAGAACTCAATCGTTTGGTTTTTGATGGCGCTTCTATGGAAGCATCAGACATTGTTGCACGGCTATCTGCTGAGCACAGTGGTACGCAACTAGGGTTTGTCCGATAAGTCGTTGCGCAGGTTAAATTCTGCGCTGAATTTTTGTAATGGCCATAATTTTTGCCGCAATTTCCTCTATGGAAAAATGCGTCGAGTCTAAATAAGGGATTTTTTCATTTTGATAGAGCAATTCCGCGGCTTGTATTTCTTGACGGCATTGCTCAAATGAAGAATAGGCTGAATTCGGGCGACGTTCCGAACGGATACATTGCAAACGCAACGGATCAATCGTTAAACCAAATATTTTGGATCTAAAAGGTTGCAAGATATTGGGTAATTGATTCCGCGTCAATTCATCCAGCGTAAACGGATAATTGGCCGCAAATACCCCAAACTGCAGCGCCATGTATAAACAACTTGGCGTCTTTCCACAGCGCGAAACTCCCACTAAAATAATATCCGCTTTTTCATAGCCGTCGATTTTCATCCCATCATCATAGGCCAAGGAATAGTTCACCGCGTCAATCCGCTGGTCATAATTGGCACTGTTTACCGCGTGCGTCAACCCTACTGTGTCAGAGGCTTTGACCCCCAACTCCTCTTCAAGCGGGGATAAAAATGTATCAAATAAATCAAAGACACATGCAGAGGTGGCTTGGATGTAAGCACCAATTTCTGGATTCACCAAGGTCATGAATACCAACGGTTTTAACCCGCAATTGGTAAAAGACTGTTCTATTTCATCGCAAATAGCTGTTATTTTTTCAATCGAATCTACAAAGGGAAATGTTTTTTTTTCAAATTGCACGGATTCAAATTGCGACATCAAACTATTACTTAAAGACTCCACCGTGATACCCGTTCCATCGGAAATCATATAGACCATACGTTTGATTGGATTATTCACACCACAACTCCATAAAGGTCGTCACCGGCATCGCTGCTAGTTTTTCTAAATCCAACATAGCGTCTAAAATCGCATCCACACGCTCGGAGGGATAATGTGACAATAAATTATGTCGACATTTGGCTTTTAATACCGGCAATCCTTCTTCTCGTCGGCGCGGATGGCCAATAGGATAATCAATCGTAATGGGCGCCGTACTGCTGCCATCTTTAAAAATAATTTGCATACGATTCGCAATAGAGCGCAAATCAGGCGCATGATAATCTGCCGAAAATTGGCGATCTTCTTGAACTTTCATTTTCGAACGCAAACTATCAATACGAGGATCTCGCGCAATGTCATCTTCGTAATACTCAGCTTTAAGATCCCCAAATAATAACGCCACGGCAACCATATATTGTAAGCAATGATCTCTATCAGCAGGATTGTGTAGTTTACCCTCTTTCGAAATAATCCTGATGGCTGATTCATGGGTAGTCAATTGAATGGTGGCAATATCATCCCAGCGATCTTTGACTTCTGGATAGAAACGGATGGCGCACTCTACCGCTGTTTGTGCGTGAAACTCAGCAGGATAGGCAATTTTAAATAAAATATGTTCCATCACATACGATCCATACGGCCGTTGCAGCGTGAAAGATTTCTCACCAAACGACACCGCATAAAAACCCCATTTGGGAGCCGTTAATGCGCTGGGATAGCCCATTTCTCCTTTTTGCGTCACTAACGCCAGCTGTACCGCTCGCGCGGTAGCATCACCCGCCGCCCACGATTTACGCGAGCCTGCATTAGGAGCATGTCGATAGGTTCGTAAGCTTTGTCCATCCACAAATACCTGGGATAAACACCGCAAAATCATATCGCGATCGCCACCTAATAACACACAAGCAACCGCAGCTGTGGCCAATTTCACCAAAATAACATGATCCAGACCGACTCGATTAAAACTATTTTCCAAAGCCATACAACCTTGAATTTCGTGCGCTTTTATCATCAAAGTTAACACTTGTTGCATCCGGAGCGGTTCTTGCCCAGCTTGTTCTGCCCGACGGGCCAGATAATCCGCCAAAGCTAATATTCCGCCTAGATTATCAGAAGGATGCCCCCATTCAGCCGCCAACCATGTGTCATTAAAATCTAGCCAGCGAACCATCGCTCCAATATTAAATGCAGCTTGCACCGGGTCCAATTCATAAGACGTTCCAGGCACGCGTGCACCGCCTGGCAATTCTGCCCCGGGTACAATGGGGCCCAATAGTTTCGTGCATTCCGGAAAGCTCAAAGCCAAAATACCGCAACCTAGCGTATCCATCAAACACCAACGTGCTGTGTCATAAG
>CAISKC010000226.1 GCA_903885895.1 uncultured Legionella sp. | reverse complement strand
CAGAACGTCGTTACACTCCTTTGTCCACCCTACATTCCTTTTGTATTACTTTATAACAAAAAATTATGAGGGGATACATCAGGGATTAGGGGCCTTACGCCTGCTTCTTTTTACGCTTCCAACCACGGACCGTTTTTTGTTGCGTGACAGTCAGCGTTAATTCCTCAGGTGGTACATTTGTGCGGATAGTACTGCCTGCTCCGATGGTGGCGTTTTTGCCAATGGTGACCGGGGCGACTAATTGGGTATCCGAACCTATGTGTACGCCATCTTCGATGATGGTCTGATGTTTGTTCACGCCATCATAATTACAGGTAATGGTGCCTGCACCAATATTGACGTCATTTCCTACGGTGACATCACCTAAATAACTCAAATGATTCGCTTTGCTGTGTTCACCAAAAATGGCTTTTTTTGCTTCAACAAAATTGCCGATTTTACAATGTGCCGCTAATTGCGTGCCGGGACGAATGCGTGCAAAAGGCCCGATTTGGCAATCATCACCTATGCTACAACCCTCTAAAATACTGGTGCTTGCTATGCGACAACGTGCACCGATGGTGACATTAGTTAAGATGCAATTGGGTTCAATCACCGAGCCTGTTCCGATCTGTACTTGACCTATAAAGACATTATTTATATCGATAAATACATCTTGTTCACACTGCAATGTCCCACGAATATCGATGCGATTAGCATCCGCGATGCCCACGCCTGAGCGTAGTAATTGCTGCGCTGTACGTTGTTGCCAGATACGCTCTACTTGTTGGAGTTGCATTCGATCATTCACGCCCAAGATATCTTGATAGTCGGGCACCTGTAAAGAAACAATGGTTTGTTGCTCTGCTTTGGCCAGTGCGGTGATATCCGTAAAATAGTATTCTGCTTGTGCATTTTTAGGCGTGATTTGTGGTAGCCAGCGTTTTAAATGACCGGCTGATGCGCAACAAATGCCAGAGTAGATTTCTTTAATTGTGCGCTGTTGTTCATTAGCATCTTTTTCTTCAATGATGGCTGTGATTTGGTTTTGTTCATCGCGAAGGATGCGACCTAGGCCATATGGGTTGGGTGTTTTAGCAAGTAGCAAGGCTAAGTTTTGTTCATGTGATTGGCCGACAGTGATAAGGGCTTGCAGTGTCTCAGCACGGAGCAACGGTACATCACTATACAGCACCAAAACATGAGCATTGTCTGGAATATGCGGTAAAGCTTGGAGCACCGCATGCCCTGTGCCCAATTGCTCGGTTTGGGTAATCCAATTCACGGATGCATACGGACAAGCTGCACGGATCGTATCTGCTGCGTGGCTAACGACGATATGAATTTTTTCAGGCTGAAGTGCTTGCGCTGTTTCAATGACACGCTCTAGCATAGAGCGACCAGCAATAGGATGCAGGACTTTAGGTAGCGCAGAGCGCATGCGTTGTCCCAGACCCGCAGCGAGAATAATGATATGTAGTGCCATAGTCAAAGCGTAACAAGGGAAATATAATAAAAGATAGCATTGATTGCTTGAATCACATAGTGTTGCTTGATGTGTTTTTGAAAATGTTTGCAGAGAGTATCACTAATCCGTTATGTTTTTTTGACAGCGCGAAGTATCGCTTGCAGCTCGAATAAGATTCATTTATAATTCGGACCCGTGACGGGTGAGGATATCTCCATTGACCAATCCTAAACAACGTATTCGTAAAATTGTGCTGATAGACCTGATAATGTGTTTGATGGTAATCTGTACCGCGGGTTGTTATGCGGGTTTGACAGGCATTAAAGCGGCAGGTTTAGCGGGGATGACCTATGTGCTTCCCAATGCAATTCGCACGTATTGCACGTTCCGCTATCAAGGTGCACATGCAGCGCGGCAGATCCTGAAGGGTTTTTATCAGGGTGCAATGCTCAAGTTCGGCGTGTCACTAGGTTTGTTTGCGGTTGTTTTTGCAGGATGCTCTGTGAACCCAATGATTTTTTTTGGGGCTTATATCGGTATGCAAATGCTGGCATGGTTGATGCCAGTGTTCAATAAAATTTGAATTTATAAACAAAAGAATAACTATGCTGACGAATACAGACTATATCAAACATCATCTGACGTACCTGACCTATAATCTGAAAACCATGAGCTGGGGTTCAGAAGGTGGTTTTTGGACCGTTAATCTGGATACTGTGTTTTTTTCCTTGTTTTTAGGGGCTTTGGTTCTATCCTTTTTTTATGTGGCCTCACGTAAAGTCACATCAGGGGTGCCTGGGCGCTTGCAAAATGTGGTGGAAATGCTTTTGGTCTTTGCTGATGACCAAGTCAAAGATTGTTTTCATGGAAAGTCACCGCTTATTGGGCCCTTGGCTTTAACGATTTTTATCTGGGTGTTTACCATGAATTTCATGGATGTATTGCCAGTAGATCTTTTGCCAGTTATCGGTAATTGGTTGGGCTTCCATCATTTGAAAGTTGTACCGACAACGGATTTAAATTTGACGTTTGGTTTATCTTTATCGGTGTTTTTCTTGATTTTGTTTTATAGCATTAAAATCAAGGGTGTGAAGGGTTTTACGAAAGAATTGTCACTTCAACCATTTAATCATGTTCTCGCGATACCTTTCAATCTGGTGTTAGAGTCCGTGACCTTAATTTCTCGTCCTATTTCTTTAGCATTGCGGTTGTTTGGTAATTTATATGCGGGTGAGTTGATTTTTATTTTGATTGCTTTGATGACGTTACATGGCAGCGTTGATGCGCCTGCAGCGACGGCGACATTAGCGATTACGCAATTTGTCTTGTCATTAGCATGGTCGATTTTTCATATTTTGGTCATCACGTTGCAAGCATTTATTTTCATGGTGTTAACGATTGTGTATTTGAGTTTGGCACATGAAGATCATTAGGGGTTAATCGTTGTCCCGAGCGTTAGTGAGGGTCTCCTGAGATACGATGCGGTGCTGAATTTGGGAGATCTCTCGCTGTTGCTCGAGATGACGGAATTTTTTTATTAATAAGGGGATAATAATGGTGGATGTTAGTTTGATAGCTCAAGTTCAAAGTATGACGGTTATTGCCGTAGCACTTTTGATCGGTTTGGGTGCATTGGGTACTGCGATAGGATTTGGTCTTTTAGGTGGAAAATTTTTAGAAGGCGCAGCGCGTCAACCAGAAATGGTTCCTATGTTACAGGTTAAAATGTTTATTGTTGCTGGTTTATTAGATGCGGTAACTATGATTGGTGTAGGTATTGCGTTGTTCTTTACTTTTGCGAATCCTTTTGTAGTAGCCTTAGTAGCCGCACATACGAATTGAGCTGCTGCTCCGAGCTGCAACCATGAGAAACAGCGTGTCGTTTTGACTCCCTCAGGGTAGTGGCTCGGATAGATGAATTAAGTAGAACATGCTGCAATTTTTTTGAATTTACTGGAGAGTTTGTCTTGGACATTAATTTGACTTTAATTGTACAAATGTTGGTTTTCGCATGCTTTGTATGGTTTACCATGTCGTTTGTCTGGCCACCATTACAAAAAGCCCTTGCAGACCGTCAAGCTAAAATTGCTGAGGGTTTGGCTGCCGCTGAACGCGGACAACGCGAACTAGAATTGGCGAATCACCGTGCAGTGGATGAGCTGAAAGAAGCCAAACATCAAGCCAATGAGGTCATTGAAAAAGCATCTTTGCGTGCAGCACAAATTATTGAAGAAGCAAAAGAGCAAGCCAAAATACAAGCCGATCATGCCGCTAAAATTGCTGCGGAACATTTGGTGCAAGAAGTGAATCGCGCGCGTGAGACGCTTCATAAGGAAGTGGGTAGATTAGCAGTGGCGGGTGCCGAAAAGATTTTAAAGCGTGAAATTGATGCATCATGTAATAGTTTATTGCTTGATGGCTTGATTGAAGAGATTTGACTATGACTGATATGACGCCTGTTGCAAGACCTTATGCGAAAGCAGTGTTTGAATTCGCTGTTGAGCATCGACAGTTAGATGTGTGGGCAAACTCACTAGAATGTCTGACGCAAATTATACTTGACCCATTGTGTACGGCTTTCATTACAGAGCCTGCTACGACACCAGAGCAGCATTGCCAATTGATTGAGTCACTCTTAAAACGATTTAAAATTACGTGCGGTGGCGAATATCTGAGTCATTTCATAATATTGCTAGCGCATAATAAACGCTTATTGGCGATAGCTAGTATTTGTCAGCAATTTCTTGAATTACGTGCTAATTATGAAAAAACGCTGGCAGTAGATGTGATCAGTTTTTCAGATTTAACGCAGGAACAAGCTACGCAGTTGACCAAACGGTTAAGTCGGCGCTTGCAACGTGAGGTTACACTTAATATTACAATTGATCCTGCTATTTTAGGCGGAGCAATTATTCGTGCTGGAGATATGGTTTTTGATGGCTCAGTACGAACGCAAATTAAAAACCTAAGCAACACATTGGCTGCATAAGACTGTCAACAAGACCTTCTGTGTGCAGACATAATGAAACGAGAGGAAAATTCATGGTACAAGTCGCTTCTTTGAATCCGTCAGAAATTTCTGCGGAACATAAAAAACAAATTGAGAAATTCCATATTGCTGCGGCGACGCAAAATGAAGGCCAAATTACCAGTATTAAAGACGGTATTGCACGTGTGCATGGTTTGAATGGTGTGATGCAGGGTGAAATGGTTGCATTCGATGGCAATGTAGCGGGTTTAGCTCTGAATCTTGAACGTGATTCGGTTGGGGTGGTGATTTTAGGTGATGCCAGCAGCTTATGCGAAGGCATGATAGGGCGTTGTACCGGTCGCATCCTTGAAGTCCCTGTTGGTCCTGCTTTGCTAGGTCGTGTGGTTGATGCGCTTGGTAATCCTATTGATGGCAAAGGTCCGATTAAAACAGATTGTTTCTTACCGATTGAACGTATTGCTCCCGGCGTTATTGAACGTAAATCAGTAGACGAACCTGTGCAAACAGGTCTGAAAGCGATTGATGCAATGGTACCAGTTGGCCGCGGACAGCGCGAATTGATTATTGGTGATCGACAAACCGGTAAAACGGCGATTGCGATTGATGCCATTATTAATCAGAAAAACACGGGTGTGGTGTGCATTTATGTGGCGATAGGTCAAAAAGCATCCTCAGTTGCATCACTAGTACGTAAACTAGAAGAACATGATGCTCTGGCACATACCATCGTGGTGGTTGCCGGTGCGGCAGATTCTGCGGCATTGCAATTTATCGCACCTTACTCTGGCTGCTCTATGGGCGAGTATTTTATGGAGCGTGGTGAAAACGCATTGATTGTCTATGATGATTTGACCAAACAAGCTTGGGCATATCGACAAATTTCATTGTTGTTACGTCGTCCGCCTGGTCGTGAAGCTTATCCCGGCGATATTTTCTATTTACATTCTAGATTGTTAGAGCGTGCAGCACGTATTAATGCAGACGAAGTAGAGCGTTTGACTGGTGGCGAAGTAAAAGGCAAAACAGGATCACTCACTGCCTTCCCAATTATTGAAACACAAGCCGGTGACGTATCTGCATTCGTACCTACGAACGTTATTTCGATCACAGATGGCCAGATTTTCTTAGATGTTAATTTGTTTAACTCTGGGGTTCGACCTGCCATCAATTCTGGCCTGTCCGTATCGCGTGTGGGTGGTGCAGCGCAAACCAAAATTATGAAAAAACTGGGTGGTGGTACACGTTTAGCCCTCGCACAGTTTCGTGAATTAGAAGCTTTTTCTCAATTCGCGTCTGATTTGGATGATGCAACCCGTAAACAATTAGAGCGTGGTCAGAGAATTACCGAATTGATGAAACAAAAACAATACGATCCATTGTCCGTTGCAGAGATGGGCTTGTCGTTGTATGCCGTTGAACAAGGTTTTTTAGATGATGTACCTGTTGCGCAAGTCACCGCATTTGAAGCCGCATTACACGGATTCATGCACAGTTTGCAAGCACCATTGATGGCAAAGATTAATGTGGCAGGTGGCTATGATGATGCGATTGCAGCGAAATTGAATGAAGCTTTGGTCGAATTTAAACAAACTGGCAGCTGGTAGAAGAGGCGATTATGGCGGGAGCGAAAGAGATCCGTTCAACCATCCTGAGCACGCAAAAAACGCGTAAAATCACGCGTGCAATGGAAATGGTGGCAGCGAGTAAGATGCGTAAAACGCAAGAAAGAATGCGCGCATCGCGACCCTATGCTAGCAAAATTTACCAAGTCGTTCGCCATATTGCGCGAGCTGCGTCGGAATATCGTCACCCCTTCATGACTGCGCGCCCAGTGCGACGTGTCGGATTGATTGTTGTGACGACGGATCGCGGCTTGTGTGGTGGGTTGAATGCGAATTTATTGCGTGAAGTGCTGCGCCTATCTAAACAATATGCACAGCAAGATAAAGAATGTGATTTTTGCGTGATTGGTCGTAAAGGGCAGAGTTTTTTCAAGCGAATTGGTGGTCGGGTTTTGGCGTCCGTTGATCAATTAGGGGACTCACCCGGTATCAAAGATTTGCTTGGGGTTGTTAAGGTAATGTGTGATGCCTTTGA
Source organism: uncultured Legionella sp. (assembly GCA_903885895.1). Taxonomy (GTDB): domain Bacteria; phylum Pseudomonadota; class Gammaproteobacteria; order Legionellales; family Legionellaceae. The sequence goes on along the minus strand of CAISKC010000226.1, from coordinate 17,354 downwards.
TAAAGGCGACATTGATGAATTGCATATTATCAGTAATGAGTTTATCAATACGATGACGCAAAAACCTTGTTTGAAACAATTATTACCTTTACCTCAATCAGAAGATGACCAAGCACAGATGCGCCATCATTGGGATTATATTTATGAACCAGATGCCAAAGAATTATTAGATGTTTTGTTAGAACGTTACATAGAATTACAGGTTTATCAGGGCGTTGTAGAAAATATTGCTTGCGAGCAAGCTGCCAAAATGATGGCAATGAAAAGTGCAACCGATAATGCCGGAGAGTTAATCAAACAATTTCAATTGGCCTATAACAAAGCTAGACAATCTGCCATTACACAAGAATTGGCAGAAATTGTTGGCGGTATGGCCGCTTTAGAAGAGGGTAAATAATGTCCGCAGCGACTTTAGTGCAAACTGGTACAGTGGTTCAAATCATCGGACCAGTTGTTGATATTGAATTTTCACGTGACGAAGTACCAAAAATCTATGATGCCTTAAAATTAGAAGAAGGCGAATTGGTATTTGAAGTTCAGCAACAGTTAGGTGATGGGGTGGTTCGTACCATTGCGATGGGAACGACCGACGGCTTGCGTCGCGGTGTTGCGGCTGTCAATACTGGTAAGCCAATCCAAGTACCGGTTGGCGAGGCGACATTAGGCCGTATTGCGAATGTATTGGGTCATCCAATTGACCAAGCTGGTCCCATTGAAGCAACGGAATATTGGTCTATTCATCGTAAAGCACCCTCTTATGAAGACCAAGCAGGTAGTCAAGAACTCCTGGAAACCGGAATCAAAGTTATTGATTTACTATGTCCCTTTGCAAAAGGCGGTAAAGTCGGTTTATTCGGCGGCGCTGGCGTTGGTAAAACTGTTAATATGATGGAATTGATCCGAAATATTGCGATCGAACACAGTGGTTACTCGGTCTTTGCTGGTGTGGGCGAACGTACGCGAGAAGGGAATGACTTCTATCATGAAATGAAAGACTCGAATGTTTTGGACAAAGTGTCATTGGTTTATGGTCAGATGAATGAACCACCTGGTAACCGTTTGCGCGTTGCTTTAACGGGTCTGACTATGGCGGAAAAATTCCGGGATGAAGGTCGTGATGTGTTGTTGTTTATCGACAATATTTATCGTTATACCTTGGCCGGTGTTGAAGTATCTGCGTTGTTAGGGCGTATGCCATCTGCTGTAGGATATCAACCTACTTTGGCAGAAGAAATGGGGATGCTGCAAGAGCGGATTACTTCTACTAAAACGGGATCCATTACGTCTATTCAAGCTGTTTATGTGCCAGCAGATGATCTCACTGACCCATCTCCTGCTACGACCTTTGCACATTTGGATGCGACCGTTGTCTTGTCGCGTCAAATTGCTGAATTAGGGATTTACCCAGCGGTAGATCCATTGGATTCTACATCGCGACAACTAGATCCTTTGGTTGTGGGACAGGTGCATTATGATACAGCTCGAAAAGTGCAGCAAACATTGCAACGTTATAAAGAATTAAAAGATATTATTGCTATTTTAGGGATGGATGAGTTGTCAGAAGAAGACAAACGCGTGGTGTCACGTGCACGTAAAATTCAGCGCTTCCTATCTCAGCCTTTCTTTGTGGCCGAAGTATTTACGGGTTCGCCAGGTAAATATGTGTCTTTGAAAGATACCATTGCTGGTTTCCAAGGTATTTTGGCTGGCGAATATGATGATTTGCCTGAACAAGCATTTTATATGGTTGGCAGTATTGAGGAAGCGATTGCCAAAGCTAAAACATTATGAATATAAGGCAGGCTGACGACATGGCAATTACCACACAGTTAGATATTGTTAGTGCAGAAAAAGAAATTTTTTCTGGCTTAGTTGAAATGGTCGTCGCCAGCGCAGAATTTGGTGAAATCGGCGTCATCCCGGGACATGCACCGTTGCTGACTTTGCTCAGACCAGGTGAAATCCGGGTTACGCTACCGGGTGGAGAACATGTTTTATACTATGTGTCCGGAGGCATGTTAGAAGTGCAGCCACACCAGGTCACTGTCTTGGCTGACGCAGTGGAACGTGCGGATGATATCGACGAAGCGGCCGCCATTGCCGCAAAAGCGCGTGCGGAAGAAGCGATAGCCAATAATAATACTGATATTGACTATTCACTCGCCTCTGCTGAATTAGCGAGAGCTTTAGCGCAAATCCGCGTGTTACAAAAAATTCGCAAGATCCAACGGTAAGCGCAGTTACCCATGTGGTGTAGCATCGCTCCATTCAAAAGCAAACAAACTTTTCTAAAGGATAAAGGCTCGCTTCCGATATCCTTTTTGTATCTCATGATGGTGGTCTACCTCGTTGCTGCTTGGTTTAGTGAAGGTTTCTCACATTTTGATGAACATTACCAAATTCTAGAGTTTGCGGCGTATCATATTCATCATTATCCCTTTGTATATCCCTGGGAGTTGGATGCACAAATTCGTCCTACCCTACAAATATGGGTTGTTATTCTGTTGTATAAAATGGGTACCTGTTTGTCGTGGCAGCTGAGCCCATTTATGATTGCATTTTTGACCAGAGCACTGACGGGGCTTTTGTCTGCTGTGAGCTGTTATGTATTTGTTAATGCATTCAAAGACGAACTAAATTCCCCTAACAAGAAATATTGTTTTTTTCTATTCTCTGCTTTCGGTTATATGGCTGTCTATTCTGGCGTACGGTTTTCTTCTGAAACGGTGTCAGCTATATTCTTCCTGCTCGGATTCTCTTTATTGTTTTCTAAAACACTCAAAAAAACCCATGCGATCTACTTCGTCATGGGCTTATTTTTAGGTTTAGCATTTATTACGCGTTATCAAACCGGTTTGATGATAGCTGGATTGATTGCTTGGCTTGTTATTTTCCGAGCACTGACATTATCAGAATTGTCGGTCCTGGTGATGAGTATTTTACTAGTCTGCGGTTTTGGTGTGTATATCGACTCTTTGTTTTATGGAAAATTGACCTACACCGCATGGCATTATTTTAATGTAAATATTTTACAAGATAAAGTGTCTGATTTTGGGAAGCGTGGTTGCTGGGAATATTTGAAAGTGGCCTTTTACCCTCCTTACGGTGGGTTGTATGCTGTTTCTTGTTTATATTTTATTATTAACTGCCGGAAGCATGTCATGACTTGGGTTATGGTACCTTTTATTCTGGTACATTGCCTAATTGGCCATAAAGAGATGCGGTTTTTATTGCCTATTTTAGGACTGATGCCATTTGTGCTGCTATATACTATTCAATTACTACAAAACAAATATCCGGCTCGATTTAATGGGCCTAGATTGCTGGCATTAAACAAACCAGCTTGGATTCTAAATGGTATTTTGGGGGTAGTTGCAGTGTTTGTAATGCATTTTGATTTGCGTATATACAAATATATGTGGACGCACTATCAGCATACCGCAGTTTTTTTAAATATGTATGTAAAAGACAAAGATCTTTATGCAGACAACGCGGTTGTCCCGCCTATGCCCTTGAGATTTTATGCTCCTGAGTCGTTCTATGTGCACATTGATAATCGACGGGATAAACTCAGATGTCAGCAAGATGCTACTTGTTTGACTTGGATGCCTTGTTATGAAAACGTGATCAAAGATAATCCAAATATGCGGCTGGTTTATGATTCGTGTTTGATATCCGATACCATGAGAGTACGTTTAAATGTCGCACATTGGATGGAGAAATCGGTCTTATTTCGTATGAATGGCAGAATTTATGTCATGCGTTAAGGTCTGATCACGATTCTCTGATAAATGTCATAAGGGTAGATGCTGGTCAAAAAAACATAATGCGACCAGGTTTTATGAAAACCTTTGTCCCTATCATATTCTTTTGAAAAATCTATTTTTTGCCCGAGATAATTTTGCGAAGACGGCACATCAATGATGACAAATTCTGGTTTTTTTATATTTAAATCTTGCGTGATAATGTTCAAAGCATAGGCACGAGTTGTATTTTGATAGAATGGTGAATATTGGCCTAATCTTGTATATTCCCAATTACAAAATGAAAGACTACCGACCTGTTTAGCGCTTGAATATAACTCTAGATCGTATAGATTATGGGTCATACTAAAAAACATATAATTGTTATGGTCAGGAAATGTGTTCAATAAAGTCATTAATTGTTTTTCGGGGTTATTGGTGTGAAAATAGTTGAAAGCATGCAGTGTACGCAAGATACTTTGATTGGCGGGTATGAAAAAAATAATGACTGCTAAGAGGCTGCTTACTAAGATGTCGTTGCTATGCTTGAGGGTACTAGAGAGTTCGCTAAAAAAGAAGATAAAATATAAACATGTCATAGCGAGTGCTGGGTAGAGATGATAATACCAGTTGACTTGCGGGACAAGGTACGTGATCAGATTACCGAAAATGCTGATTGCTATGAGGTGTTTTAGCATGGAGCGGGGTTTGGCTTTCCGAACCAGGTGTAAAAACAGCGCAGCACAACACCAAATAAAACAAGGGCTTGCGATTAAGATGGCCCAAGGTTTCACGATACCTAGATAATAGGGCATCCAAAATGGTAACACGACAGAGAGATAGGTGGGGTAAATCCAGAATACAGTCAATCCATACAATCCTAGGATCGAAACACACAATATGGATTCGAGTCTGAGCCATCCTAATACATGCCTGTTTTGATACACGAATAATAATCCAATTAAGAGCAAAGTCGGTAAAAAAAAGGGTTTGATAGCAAAACCGATCCCTGCCATACATCCGATTGATATGGCAACGAATCTACTAACTGGTTTGGCGTCTAATCGACATGCTGCGAGGAAAAGATAGGGTAGAGTTAAAATTATGTAGAAATGTTCTCTTTGCCCAAAAGACTCTGCGGGCAAAAATAATAAAACATAAGCTATTCCACAAGATATTAAATAGAGCGTATTTTTTGAGATGCGCTGTTTAGCCGATTCTAATAGTGTTTTTAGCAGCTCATGAGAATGTAGCATAGAAATCCCTATCAGGATGAGGATATAGGTTCTAAGGGTATCCAAAATGGATAAACCAGATATTTTCGCAATAATAATGGGTATCCAATGTAAGTAAAAAATAATAGGTGGATTCGGTTCAAAAATATCATGCGCATAAGTCTGGCCTTGCAAGAGTTGTGTGGCGGTATGTGTAATAATGGCAACGTCTTTATGGAGATAGAGATTATTTTGCACCCAATAAGCCAGTGCACAGAGTATTAGGAAGGCGAGTCTCCACAGGACATCTGGTTTTATCCTAAGTGGGTCTTGCATGTTTGGGATCATAATGCGCGCAACAAAGTGATTTATATTAGGTAATTGTAGTATTGTTATCCGAATAAGTAAAATAATGATCAATTTGATTTGTATTTATCACCATGCTTGTCTTTAAATTTTAACTGGATGAATCCTCTTTCTTTGCCCGATCTTTCAAATGATGATGCTCGATGGTAATATATTTAACCCAAAATGACTAAAAAATCTTAATCCGATCTTTTTATACCCTTTGTGATAATAAATGAGATGATTTTATGAGAAACAAATACACAACAACATGGTTTGGAAATTCTAAACCCGGCGTTAGAGAGATCCAAGTCGTTAGCTCACTGCCTGTGGAAGAAAATGAGCACCCAGAAAATGACGTTATACAAAATAATCCCTCATCGTCTCAATTAGCAATGCCATTAACTTTACAAACATTGAAAATAGCAGCGGTGCCATTGCTAGCATCATTCTCTTCTTTATCCTTGCCGATTTTGATTATTTTGGCAGAAAAAGAACTTGGCACACATGAACATCAATCTCTAGAGCAAAAAATCCTTGAGCCCTTGCTGCCATATTTGGTTCTTGTGGCACTGAGAACTTGGATTGTCTGGAATAATATTGGTCATCGTATGAATGGCCAGGCAGATGCTGATATGGTGGTTTTTAACGAGACTTATGAAGAGGATCCTGTGCACGTAACGATTGCGTTACTAGCGAATACTGCAAACTTTGCTGATGCCTTCCTAGTTGGTCGTGTTGCCTTGTCAGATGCTCCTCCGGCAGCTATGTGGAGTGGCGCTATCATATTAGGTTCTCTTAACTATATAATGCATTTATTTACCGAGAATGTTGATGCTTTTCGTAAGCATGTAGAGTCGAGACAAAAGCAGGGCCGTCAAATTGCTCCATTCTTGAAACAGAAATATATTGCCAAACTTATTTGCAACCATCCAGAATATTTTGGAATCGTATTACGTGAAATACTGCCCATTGTGAGTGGTATTATTCGTGCACAAATTACGACGCAGGCAGCGACATCTCTACTTACAACAACCGTGTCCGACGCTAAAATAAAAGCAGTAACCTTTCCATTGGGATTGGTTACTTACTGGGCTTCAGCCTATTTTATTAGATTTGAATTGGTGCAATTTAGGGATAATATTCAAGCAGAAGGCAAAGAATTTGTGATGGAAAATAGATTATCCCAATCATCAGTGCCCATCATAAGTTTAGTAGGAAAAATAAGTAGCGGACAAATACTGATTGATGCATTAAAAAAACTAAAGCTTTCGACGCGGGCAAGTGTCAATATTACTTTGGCCTTTGCTGCTATTGGTTTCATGGCATTATTGCAAAAGGCACTGCACTATATCAGCAGTGATAACGAGGCTGCCGTTGAGGCTGATAATGAAGGTATTGTCATGAGTTATTATGCTGGACACAAGGAAGCGTCTCGATTAGCGCCCAATATTGAAATTGCCATCAGTTATGTCGCCATATCACTTGGTGTAATTGGGACCTTTGCAAGATCCGCAACTATACATAAGCAGGCGCATGCTACGAATATTAATCGAATTGCTTTAGATAATGAAGTCGAACGAAGTGACGCCAGAATAGAGAGCGGGTACTTAGGTTAGATATATCAAGCCGACAGTCATGCCGGCTCCAATAATAATGCGCATAACACTGCAAACAGTAAAAAAAGCAGTTAAAAATATAGGCAATAATTTGTTTGTAGAGATTGATTCCATCCCTATAAGCAAAACCTATACACAAGCTGCTGATTTCTTTGCCCTTTCCTCTAAAATCGCAACGGCTGGTAGTGGTTTACCTTCTAAGTATTGTAAGAATGCGCCCCCTCCGGTGGAAATATAATTCATTTGATCGGTCAAATCATATTTGTCAATGGCCGCCAATGTGTCACCACCGCCAGCAATGCTAAAAGCATGGCTATTCGCTACAGCTATGGCTACCGCACGTGTGCCATATCCAAATTGTGGAAATTCAAATACCCCTAATGGACCATTCCAAATGATAGTTTTGGCAGTTTCAATGAGTGCCACGTAGCGTGTGACGGTTTCGGGTCCAATGTCCATGATCATATCGTCTGTCGCGACATGCGAGAGCGTTTTATTATAGGCAGGACAAGTATCTTGAAAATGCTTCCCTACCACGACATCTGTTGGAAGTACGATGTCACAGCCCGTGCTTTTAGCGAGTTGTAAAATAGCTTGTGACTCTTCGATTAAATTGGGCTCATATAAAGAAACGCCCACTTCTTTGCCACTGGCTTTTAAAAATGTATTGGCAATGCCGCCACCAGGTATCAGAACATCTACTCGAGAAATCATTTGTTTTAATAACGACAGTTTTGAAGAGACTTTCGCTCCTCCCACAATGGCAATAATGGGTTTTTCAGGCGCGCGTAATACGCGCTCCAATGCTTCTAACTCGCGGAGTAACAATGGTCCAGCCACTGCAATCGGTGCATATTGTGCTAACCCATAAGTGGAAGCGTGGCAACGATGTGCCGTGCCAAATGCGTCCATGATAAAAACATCACATAAATTAGCCAATTGACGGGCTAAGCTGGGATCATTATTTTTTTCACCGATATTAAAGCGCACGTTTTCGCATAAAATCAGTTCACCAGGTTTGACTTTTACACCCGTCACATAATCAGTGACAAATTTTACTGGATAATTTAATTGTGCGGCCAAATAATTGGCGACAGGTTGGAGTGAGAGCTTGGGATCATATTGGCCCTCAGTTGGTCGGCCTAAATGTGATAAAACAATGACACCTGCTCCCGCATCGAGTGCTTTTTGCAATGTGGGCAATGCGGCGCGCAGTCGCTGATCACTGGTGATGATGCCGTCTTTGATGGGTACGTTCAGATCTTCACGGATAAGAACTCGTTTGGACTTGAGATCGACATCTTGCATGCTGATGAGACTCATGGTTACTCCTTAAATGCTCATCATATGGTGAGCGGTATCTAACATTCGATTAGAAAATCCCCATTCATTATCATACCATGCAACGACTTTAACCAGATTACCCATGATTCTGGTTTGGGTCGTATCAAATACTGCAGAAGCAGGATAATGATTAAAATCACATGATACCAGAGGTTCCTCATTAATATGTAAAATATCGTTTTTAGCTTGACGCATGATCTGATTGACTTCTTCAACCGTGGTGGTGCGTTTGGGTGTAAAGGTTAAATCAATCACAGAGACGTTTAAAGTAGGCACCCGCATGGCAAAACCATCTAAACGCCCTTTGAGCTCAGGTAAGACTAATTCTACTGCCGCTGCCGCGCCTGTTTTAGTAGGAATGATTGAATGTGCTGCTGCACGAGCGCGATGTAAGTCAGCGTGATGCCCATCCAGAAGTAATTGATCTTTGGTGTAAGCATGAATTGTATTTAATAAGCCATACTCAATGCCAATTGCGTCGTTAAGTGGCTTGACGACAGGCGCCAAACAATTGGTCGTACAAGATGCATTGGATACGATGCAATCTGTTGCGCGAAGTATATGGTGGTTGACGCCGTAAACAACCGTGGCATCTGCGTCGTTACTGGGTGCAGAAATGAGGACTTTTTTAGCACCTGCTGTGATATGTTGCAGCGCGTCTTGTTTCTTTGTAAATCGTCCAGTGCATTCAAAAACCAAATCTACGTCTAAAGCTTTCCAAGGTAGATCAGCCGGATTGCGCTCGGCAGTAATGGTGATAGTATGACCATCAATTATCAAGTTTTGACCATCGATAGCGACGTTACTGGCAAACCGTCCATGTGTACTATCATAGCGCGTTAGATGCGCTGTGCTCTGTATGCCCGATAAATCATTGATGGCAACAATATTAAAATCATTTAGCCGTTTGGATTCAAAAATAGCACGTAATATACAACGCCCAATCCGACCATAACCATTAATTGCAACACGAATACTCATATATTCTCCACGATCCTTATGCCGTGGCATAAGCGTAACCCTTCATTTTTAACGTGTTCCGCGGTGAAACCCAAACTGGCAAATACTGTTGCCCCAGGTCCACATTCACCAAAACGGTCCAACCCAATAACGCTACCATCTAAACCAACAAAACGATACCAGTATGCTGTGGCACCGGCCTCTATTGCGATACGTTTACGCACAGTGCGTGGTAAAACAGCTTCTTGGTACATTAAATCTTGTGCCAGGAAACGTTCTGCACATGGCATGGATACGACTCGCGTCGCGATACCTGCAGCATGGAGTAGTTTTGCTCCTTCCAGGGCAATGTGCAATTCAGATCCAGTTGCTATGATAATTAAATCTACTGGTGCTGAACTATCTGTAACAATATAGGCTCCTCTGGCCAGATGTAAAGATTGGCCAGGCATATTGTGTGCAATTGCGGGTAACGTCTGGCGCGATAAGAGTATGCAGGTAGGTCCTGTGTGGCGCTCCAGTGCGCTTTCCCAAGCAATCGCTGTTTCTAATAAATCGGCTGGACGCCAAATTTGTAAATTAGGAATCAAACGTAAAGAGGAGATATGTTCGATAGGTTGATGAGTGGGGCCGTCCTCTCCTAAGCCTATCGAATCATGGCTGAAAATAAAAATGACGCGTTGCTGCATCATAGCTGCCATGCGAAGTGCTGAGCGTGAATAGTCGGAAAATACTAAAAATGTGCCGCCATAAGGGATAAATCCGCCATGTAAGGCGATGCCTGTCATGATGGCGGACATCCCAAATTCGCGGACGCCATAATGTAAATAATTACCATGCCAATGATCAGCGGATATAGCCTGTGTACCAGACCAATCCGTCAAATTCGAACTTGTGAGATCGGCAGAGCCCCCCAATAATTCCGGACAATGCGATGCGAAGCGTTCAATACAAGCTTGCGAAGCTTTCCGGGTTGCCATGGCTTTGGTCTGCTGTTTGCAATCATCGATCCATTGTTGACTCAACTTTTGCCATTCGTCCGGTAAATCGCCATTAATTCTGCGTAAAAACTCATCATAATCTTTGGGTCGTCTTGCTTTGTATTCTTGGCACTGCTCTAACCATAATCGTTCGGCTTCTTGGCCTTGTGCGCCATGATGCCATGCCGCATAAATGTCTTGTGGTATATGGAACGGCGGATGATGCCAGTCGAAATGTTTGCGTAATTGTGCAACGGCGTCTGCACCTAATGGTGCTCCATGGGTATCGGCATTTCCTGCAGCAGGCGAGCCATAACCAATAATCGTTTTACATATAATCAAACTTGGCCGCGTGGTATCTTGTTGAGCCTCTCGGATCGCTTCGGCAATCGCTGCTTGATCATGCCCATCAATGGGTCCAATGACTTGCCAATGATATCCTGCAAACCGTTTACGAGTATCATCTGCAAACCAGGTTGTGACGGGACCATCAATAGAAATTCCGTTATCATCATAAAAAACAATGAGCTTCCCTAAGTTCAAAGTGCCCGCTAATGAGCAAACTTCATGAGAAATGCCTTCCATCAAGCAACCATCGCCCACAAATGTGTAAGTATGATGATCAACTAGGTTGCTTAATGCATCGTTGAACTGTTCTCGTAATATTTTTTCTGCAATGGCCATGCCGACTGCATTAGCGAGACCTTGACCTAAAGGCCCAGTCGTCGTTTCAACACCAGGTGTATGTCGATATTCTGGATGCCCAGGTGTTTTGGCATGTAATTGACGAAATTGTTTTATTTCGGAAATGGGTAATGCATAGCCACTTAAATGCAACAAGGCATATAACAACATAGAACCATGGCCATTGGATAGCACAAAACGATCGCGATTGAACCAATACGGATTTTGGGGATTGTGTTTCAAAAACTGTTGCCAGAGTACCGTAGCAATATCAGCCATGCCCAAAGGCATACCTGGATGCCCGGATTGCGCTTGCTCAACAGCATCCACACTTAAAAAGCGAATGGCATTAGCTAATAAACTTGAGGGACTCATACACTCATCATGGTCAATTTGTAAAGGCGATATTGTCGCGCAATTACGTATTTTCGGCAAGTGACCTTCTAAGTAAATGACATGTACTATGTGTGCATAAAAAAAAACTAAATAATAAATATTTCCTTTTTGTCTATTTTATGGCAGAATGAGCAAATAAATTAGATAGATTGTTTTAATTATGCCCACAAATGCTATTTTAGGATATTTAGATTTAATTTCTCGTACTAAATATCGAGCAAATAGCCCTTTTTTTCAAAATAGAACGACATTGACGAGTCCTAGACTGCCAGCAGTAGCGCCTGTTGCGCAAGGTTTACCGATTCACACCTTATTGGGTGATATTGAAAAACATGTGAAGGAAATTGAGAAGCACGAGCAACAAGCCCCCTTTAGAAGTGATGCGGCATTAAGAGATGCAGCTAAATTTTTTGAACCATTGATGTTGCATCATTGGCAATTGGTGCGTTTGTTAAATGTGTTACGTTGTCATACTTCTATTTTTCAACTTGCTGCCAAAGATCGAGATTATGCTAAAAAAAGAGAAGCATTACGTTTAAAAATTCTCAATACGCAGGATGCTTTTTTTCTTGAGGAGATGAACGCCGAGCTTGTCATATTAGAGCAGAAGCATACTGTAGCCAGAAGACAATATGAAACTGCGCATGCAGACATGCTGAATAATGAAGAGACGAAGGCTAATATACAGGCTGCTTTGGTGCTCTCGACTTTATTGAATGTGATTTTTCGTAAAGGTATGTCGGCCCCGATGTTAAGTGATGAGTTGAATCTTGAGGCGCAGCAAAAAGAGTATCGAGACTTGTTACGGGATTGTCGTATCGTATTTGATACAGGAGCTGCTGAGGATGAGGCGAATCGAATTGAGTCTTTCCCGGCGATATTTACCCAACACCCCTCTCTCTTATCTAAAGAAGCGATTCCCAACGATCCTTTGTCTTCGGCCAAATATGTTATTTCGCTAGTACTTGGTACGCAACGATTTCACACTCGAAACAATCATTGGCGTTTGGGTTCTACGCGTCTGCGCCGTGAAGGTGCATTTCTCATTCCCTATTTGCAAAATGACACTTATTCTTCCGTGTTCAATACGTTCGATCCTTATATACGCAGAGGATTGGCGTATGTGAATTGGATGTTTTTTATCCCACGATTAACTTTGAATTGTAGTTTACTGTATCACCATTTATTGAACGAACGTGAGTTAAATCCCTTAGAACGAACTTTTACACAATGGACGCGGTTTCGTACACATTGGACACGATTTTGGTTTGAAATGATCGCTGATATGTATTGGATTTTGAATGGTCTCATCATTTGTTTTGTATTGAATGGAGGCGTGTTATCCGGGCCAGGGCTCTATTTGAGTATGACGGTGCAGGCCTTGGATTTATTCATTAGTATCATCAGGGCTTGTATTGAACTGTATCGCTTGTATAACATGAAATGTGATTTAAAGGCATTGAATCCTAATTTTGATATGGATGGTGATATGTGGGGTAGGCTTCGGTTCGAAGCGTTTGCCTTGGGTTATAACGTATTCCATTTTAGTTTGTTGATGTTAAGTTTGTGTTTAACGTTACCTAGCATGGCGGCCATCAGTACGATGTGGCCGGTGGTGGGTGGGGCTTGTGCTGTAATGATGACGGTCGCCACTTATTTTATGCAAGGCTATTTAAACCAAACGCGCGACAGCTTGTATCAACCAAAACCTGAAGCATTAACGGATATGATGGCACGACAACCGTCTCACGGAGCGTTGTAAACGTCTTCATTAAATACTAAATCTGCCTCACCTTCGGAGTTTTACGTCAGTCCTCACTGATTCGCGTTATCTGGTCAATTTTGTTATGCTCAAGACTTTGAACTGTTGAGATGATCCTATGACGCAGGCTATTGAGCAACTCCCTATTTTTCATTCTATTCAAATTGACACGTATGTCACACGTTTGGATGCCCTGTTGGCTCAACATCTAAAGAAAATTGATCAATTAACGCAAGAATCTGATCCAAATTGGGAGAGTTTGCAATATCCTTTAGAGATCATGCACGATGAGTTAGAGCGCTTTTGGTCGCCATTATCGCATTTACATTCTGTAGCGGATTCGCCAGTCCTACGTACATGCTATGAAGCTTGTTTGCCAAAATTAGCTGCTTATGAATCTAGCATTGGGCAAAATCAAGCACTTTATGATGCAGTAAAACGAATTGACCCACGGAAGCTGGATGCCAGCCAACAGAAAATCATCAGTGATTGCTTGCGTGATTTTAAATTATCTGGTGTGGCATTATCGCCGGAACATAAAGAACGCCACAAAGAGATTGTGGCGCGTTTGTCGTATTTGACTAATCAATTTGAGACACATGTATTAGATGCCGTACAGGATTATAGTTATCATGTGACAGATGCAGCACGTCTGGTAGGATTGCCAGCCTATGCTCTTGCGCAAGCTGAGTTGTTGGCCAAAGAGAAAAAAATGAGCGGATGGTTATTTGGACTAGATGCGCCTAGTTACTTGGCGGTCTTGACGTATGCCGAAGATCGAGCGTTACGTGAAACAATCTATGCGGCTTATGTGACACGTGCATCGGATCAAGGGCCGTCTGCAGGAAAATTTGATAATACCCCCGTGATGCAAGAAATTTTGGCTTTACGGTTTGAAATGGCGCGTTTATTAGGGTTTCCTCATTACGCGGCACTGTCTTTAGCGACCAAAATGGCAGAGTCTCCGCAGCATGTTACGACTTTTTTACAGGATTTGATTACCAGCTCGCAGCACCAAGCACGCGAGGAATTTGCGCAATTATCTGCGTGGGCACGTGAACATTTACATTTGGAGAAGCTAGAGCCTTGGGATGTGGCCTACGCGTCGGAGAAAAAACAAGAAGCTACTTTCTCAATTTCGCAAGAAGCATTGCGAGCTTATTTTCCTTTACCCAAAGTTTTGACGGGTATGTTTGGGATCATAGAGCGGCTTTATGGCATACGGTTTACCGAGGTAAAAGACATTGACCGTTGGCATCCAGATGTTGTGTGTTATCGTTTGTTAGACGAGCAAAATGCTGTGCGTGGGTATATTTACATGGACTTTTTTGCTAGAGCCCACAAACGCAGTGGTGCTTGGATGGATTCTTGCCAAAGTCGGTTTGCGCATGCTGATGGACAAGTGCAATTACCGATCGCCATGTTGACTTGTAATTTTGCCAAATCGGGTGAGGTTGCCTATTTGTCGCATGAGGAATTACAAACACTCTTTCATGAAATGGGGCATTGCTTGCAGCATGTATTAACACAAGTCGATTATCTCAGTGCTTCTGGGATCCATGGTGTGGAATGGGATGCGGTGGAATTGCCTAGCCAATTTTTTGAAAATTGGTGCTGGGAGGCATTACCTCTGCAAATGTTGACACAGCATGCTCAGACAGGAGAGTCTTTGCCAACAGCTGTTTTTCAGCAATTAGTAGCCGCCAAAAATTTTCAATCCGCTATGGCGATAACGCGGCAATTAGAATTTGCGTTATTTGATTTTCGCTTACATGAAACGTTTACGGATAAAGCGGATGCACACCTGATCAGTAATATTTTAAAAGAGATCCGGGAACAGATCGCTGTTGTACCGTTTGTCCCATATAATCGTTTTCAGCATGGGTTTACGCATGTTTTTTCTGGCGGCTATGCAGCAGGATATTACAGCTATATTTGGGCGGAAGTTTTATCCAGCGATGCGTTCGGGCGCTTTGAAGAAGAAGGTATCTTCAATGAAAAAGCTGGTCGTGATTTTCTGCAGCAGATTCTAGAAGTAGGGGGCGCTAAAAAAGCGACTGAGGCCTATGTTGCATTTCGTGGGCGCATGCCAACGGTCGATGCGTTATTACGCCAGCGCGGTATTAGGGTCTAAGCTGGCGAGTGGACAACGCTACCCTTTGTCACGTATTAGTATCTTCTAATAGTTGCTGGCAAGCTTCAAGATAAGCTTGCTCATCCGGAGCACGGTGTTCATGCTGTGCTTTCCATAGTGTTCTTGCTAATTGCTCCATACACAAATGCTCCACATAATGGGGATCTCCATGTTTTTGGAGTAAATTTTGAATGGCGGTTTTGATACCAGGCGGGCGATCGAGCAAGAGTTGATCGTGTAATGCCAAATGTAGCCCCATATGTAAAAACGGATTGCTCTCACCAAGTTCAGGTTGGTAGTGATAGTCTGCTTCTTGTTGTGCTAAGACCGCATGGTATTCTGGATGCTGTAGGATAACTGCCAATAATTGTGATTCGAGTTGATCTAACGGCTGATTAGCTTGATGCTTGTGCCATGCCGTAAAAAAATAAGAGCGTGTGTCTTGAACCTGGTTGCCATAGAACATAAGTTGACTTGAGTAAAATTGATGGGAAAGTTGTGGGATTTTAAAGTAATTTGCTGCAAATCACAAATATACCCCAATTTAAGTTGGATATCTTCATATGAATACATGACATATACTGCGCGCGGGCGCAGTATAGTTACCATAATCCTCAAAAAAGTGGTATAATACAGTATGGGGGCGACCTGGCTTCGACGTAGGTTGCAAAACCAAAGGTGCATGCCGAGAATGAGACGTCTCGTTAATAAGACTCAAATAAACACAAATGCAAACGATGAAATCTATGCTGAAGACGAAAGTGGTGCTATCGCTGCGTAATTGCACGATCCCGCTTAGTTAGAAGCAACGTGCGCTGCAAAAAAACCGGCGCCCCGCTTGACCGAGCTTGCTTATCGGTATCGAATCGGCGGTCATAAAAGATAGGCTAGTGGCTTAGTTTGTTCCGCATTAAGCCGCGAAACTCAGGAACTTGCTAGAGAGCATCCTGCCCGTCGGAGGCTTGAAGGTGAAATTTAATAGACACGGCTACGCATGTAGATCCAATGGCAGAGGATTTGCGGACGCGGGTTCAATTCCCGCCGCCTCCACCAAATTCAGTTTTAGCACCATCCGAGAACGTCAAAAAATCATTTAAAATCAATGATGTCAACCGATGAAAAGGCCAACAAGGTCTTTTTTGTCCATTTGCATCCAAGCAATTTGGGGGCAATCAATTAATAAAGGAATTAAATTCCCGCCGCCTCCACCAAATTTTAAAACCAGTTAAGACGACGAAATACATAAAAAACATAGGGTTATCAATTGGATACCATGGATTTCCAATTAATTAATCCTGTCTTTAACTTCCTTTTATTGTCGTCAAACGATCTTTACATATACCTTTTTGCTGGTAGCCCCCGTGGTGCTGAATATGCCGCAGTCATTTACTTCCTCATTGAGTCTTGCAAAATGCTCAATATTAATACCATTGATTACTTCATGGGTGTCTTATCTAGATTACCCACCACATTGAACAAAGAGATCTCTGGCTTGTTTCCTTGCTTCTGGAAACCCCTCATAAATCAAACTGGTTAATTGTGCAATCTGCGCTGGCCGGACGGATACTAAATATGTGAATTTAACTTGGAATTTTTAAAAGATCTACTACACTAAAATTAAACGATAACGTTGTGAAGATTTTTTTCCAAAGTTCAATATAAGAGGCGTGCCATGAATAAAGCATCGACAGCTTTGCTTGCTTGTGTTCTATACTGTTCTTCATCTTTATCAATATTGATTGGCTTACCATCCACAGCGCTCGCATCTTGTTGTCCAGCAGGCACAAACACCGAGTCGAGCAGTGAAGATTGCACTAACTATTGTGGTAACAACCCAGCTGCCAATGATTGTGTGGGTTCGTACAATAGCAATGAAAATCCTAGTTGCGTGTGCTCGATGGCGAGCTGCACTGGGCCGTCTCCACAAAGTTGTGTAAGCAACGCTGAAGCTTGCTCCAATTATTGCTCAACGCTTAGCAATTCTGGCTGTTATTGTCAGGATTCAACGTTCACAGAAGATTCAAGCTGTATAATATACCCATGATCTTTCAAAATGCTATGTTTTCAATAGCTGAAAATTGTCATTAATTCGCCCATCCAGAGCACCTCCAATATTGGGCAAGATAATGGAAAAAAACTCTCTGATAGCATCCTTGAAATCTTTGGCACTTTT
>CAISKC010000225.1 GCA_903885895.1 uncultured Legionella sp. | reverse complement strand
TGTAAAATCTAATGCTGAAAAGGTATTAGTAAAATCTAATACTGTAAAAGTGTAATTTCCTGATACTGGACGGGCAACCGGAAAAATATAATGTATATTAGATTGTGAACTGGTAGACTGGAAATCAAGACCCCCAAACTCTGAGTCAGTTAAATATCCAATAGGGTTATCAATATTTGGTAATAGATTAGAAGTAATAATAATATTTCTTGCATAAGGCAATGCTGCGTTTCCAATTGGAAGAAAAAGTGCCGTTAAACATATACATTTCATTTCATTCACTAAAAAGGGGACATTAATAAGTACACTACATGTTCCATTCACAAAAACAAGCGGTATCGCTTTTATTGTATTCGTTCTCATTTATAATAGAAAATATTTTTTTTATTGTTTATAATAAATGAAAACGAGACCGTACAGAATTTATAAACACAAAGGTCGCCGAACTGGACGATATTTACGAAGGGAGGGAATAACAAAGTTAGCTCCGCTAAAACGAGTATATATTAAAACTCAAAAGAAAATGAGTGATAAAGCACTTGTCAATGTTATGATTAAAAATACTATCAATGGGCATAGAAGGGTTCAAACTCGTCAAGTCCAACCAAAGAGTGAGCATAAACCGCTTGCCTATTCACAACCTATTGCATCAACATTAAAAACAGTACCACACACCCCGTTTTTTAGTCATAACGACCAAACCAAAGAAAAGAAACTAACTGATGAAATTATTGAATTAAAAAAGATCGCTGATAAAAAGGAACGGGAACACACAGAGGCACAAAATTTATCAAAATCAGAAGTTAAAAAAGCTGGCGATGAAGTAAAAAAAGCGATCGAAGATAAGAAAAACAGTGAGTTTAAAACAAAACAACAAGAACGGTTATCATTTTTCCAAAATATAAAAGCAGAAGCAAAAAACCAAAATAAATTAAGAGAACATACAGAAAAATATGATAAACTACATAAAGCATCAATTGAAACAATAGACAGACAAGAAAAAGATCATGCTAAAAATCTACGTGACCAAAACATAGCACATAAAAAAGACAGTCTTGAAAAAGCAATGGAAAGTGAATCTAAAAGTAAGCATCAGAAGAAAACACACGAAGATCATGTTCAAAGAATAATCACGGAACGACCCCCGCCAGTACATAAACAAACACATGCCATAGCAACAGGCGATCACGATGGAGCGATTGGAGACAATGAAAATGTAAACCAAAAATGGAACCCCGCAAATCTATCCATTCCAAAGTTAAAAAATATGTTGTATGCGAATGACATACCTTTTGATGACAGTCTGTCAAAAGCAGAACTGACACAATTAGTGCGAGATAATGGATTACTTGTAAATATGAATGCAGACCAACTTCATGCAAGATACTTCAAAGCAGACAGTGTTATTACGGTGTCAGAAAATGCTAAAACTAAATTTCCACATCCAGAAGAAAATAAAGACGAAGGGGGAGCAAATGAACACAAAGGTGATCCGCCCGATGAAGTTTTTTACGATGCGGATCAAGGTGGTGATGGTGTCATCCATATCGGGGCAGACGGAATGGGTACATCACAGATTGAAGATTTTTTAAAAGGTAGAACCCATCACATAATACCGTGTATACCCCGCGACGAAATGGACTCATTATTGCCGTATGTCAGTAAAAACACGAAGGAGTTTGGATTTGTTTTTAACAGTGAGAATCACACACAGGGTGGACAACATTGGAGAGCTTGCTACATTAACACGGAGACGGGGGACTGTGATTTTTTCGACAGTTTGGTGTCAGAACCGGACAAAGTATTTATGAAAGGTATCACTTCAATAATAAAAAAGATTGACCCGCCCATCTACCTAAAATTTAAAATCAATCGTGTTAAGATACAGTCCAACACTTCGGCGAACTGTGGTCAGTTCTGTTGCCAGTTC
>CAISKC010000224.1 GCA_903885895.1 uncultured Legionella sp. | reverse complement strand
CTAAACGGGGAGTCTATGAGAAAAAAAGAAATTGCTTCATCGTGATCACTCTGAGATAATTTCTTCGCTTGCAAAAACAACGGAATATTAGGTGATCACACTAGGCGATAATCGGTGATCACGTTCGCAGGAATACCCAGTAGGAGCTGGTCCTATTGGTCTGGCCGTATTATTAACGGCACAACTCTATTCTCCTGCACTGATCATCATGATTGATAAAGATGAGCATCGCTTAAATATTGCAAAAAAACTTGGCGCAACACATGTCTTTAATTTGGAAAAAGAAGATGTCGTGAATAAAATAATGGACATCACAAAATATGGTGTCGATACAGCGATTGAAGCAGTGGGTGTACCGGATGCTTTTGTTATGTGTGAAAACATCGTTGCCCCAGGTGGGACTATTGCTAATATTGGTGTGCATGGTGCTGTGGTACCGCTCCATTTGGAAAGATTATGGTCACACAATATTACCATTACTACTAGATTGGTTGATACGGTCACAACACCCACGCTGCTTAAGATGGTGTATTCAAAAAAAATAAATCCTGATACCTTAATTAGCCATCATTTTAAGTTTGATGAGATTATACAAGCTTATGATACGTTTGCGGACGCAAGTAAAATGCAGGCCATAAAAATGGTGATTAGTATGGAGCGCTAAAAGGTATATTTGAATAGGGTTTACGTAAAATGCCGATCATGTCGTTAAAACTGAAAAGCTGTTTCATTTGAAGACCCAACAGTGGTAGTTTTTGAACCCTGGGATTCAGGTGGGATGCGACTGTGTTGGATCAGGCTGTCCAATCATATTGGCCGTGCACAACACCAACAACAAAATACAACCCTGTAAAAGCGTATTGGTTCAAAAAACATACTGCTGGGCGGCAAATTGTAACATTATTCATTCTAAATAACACTTATTATGGTTTGTTGATCATTCAGTATTTCTTCACACTACGTCCCGCGGTCTGTCCGCGGGATCCAGGGCTTGTACGTTATTGCACAGTAAGCGCAGATTCAACTGATTTGACACCGCGAACATTTTTCACTGCATTAATAGTATTGTCACGTTGTTCATCTGTATCGACTGTTCCGGTTAGAGAGACAATGCCATGTTTGGTATCGACATGTACTGTCCAAAACTCAACTTTTTTGTTTCCGAATATCTTTTTTTCTAAAAGGGTGGCTTTTACTTCAGTGGTGATAGCGGTATCAGAAATGGCATACTCAACCTTTTCTGTGATAGAGGCCCTTACAATTAAGGGGCTAAGCATACCCAGAGCCAACGCACCGCATAATATGGTTTTATTTAACATGATAGTCTCCTTCGTTAATAATCTCACTGGTTATAGATTAGACAATTGGCCACAAAAGCCTTTTGACACAATTTTTATCAAATTGATAAAACATAGTTCTTATAATTCAGTATAAACCACAAAAGCAATTGTTGCTCATTTTGATCAAAAATAGATTTATTCGTGGTTGTTTGTGTGGCTTTTTGGAAAGGAGACGAGTTGCAAAATTGGCTGTAGCATACAAATTCGATAAAACCAACTGGCCTAATTTCTCTGAGCAAGAGTTCGTTAAATCGATCAATAAATATTATTTCTAATTTGCGATCGTTGTTAAGAGCTTGAGTCACGACTAAGAATATGCCAACTCAGTCTTGGCTCAAATACAATAAGGAAGATATTATGTTGAAGCAAACGGTTTTATGTGGCGTCTTAGCTTTTTCAGCCATGGGTTCAGCGGTTGTCAATGTAGAAAGAGTCACTATGTCAGGAGTGAAGCACGAACTATCTGATGCCGCAATCACTGCAAAAATCAAAGCACTTTATGTCATGTCACCATTAATAAAAACATTCAGCATATCGGTTATCACAACAAACCATAATGTTGCTTTAAAGGGATCTGTCGCTACGGATTTGCAATATGAGGAAGCGATTTCACTTGCTCAATCAGTACATGGTGTGGCAGATGTGAATGTGGATAATCTTAAAGTGACAGAGAGCAAAGCGCCTTTGGCAGATACCTACATCACTGCTAAAGCGAAAGGGACTATTTTGAGAGAAAAATTATTTGGTAGTAAATCAGTTGAATTTTGGCCAGTAAGTATGGAGACCAAAGACGGTGTGGTTTATCTGTCAGGAGTTGTGGATACCGACGAGCAACGTGCTAACATTGTGATGTTAATCGAGGATATCCATGGTGTGCAATCAGTTCATTCTACTATGACTGTAAAATAACCGGAGATCTAACATGAACAAGGATATTTTTGAAGGAAAGTGGGAAGAAACCAAGGGAAAAATGAAGCAATTATGGGGCAAGTTGACGGATGATGACTTTAATGTGATCGAAGGCAATCACCAAGAGATTTATGGAACATTGCAAAAACATTATGGCTATACGAAAGAACAAACTGAAAAAGCGATCAAAGATTTTAAAAATAAACATTGAGTGCGTGTTAAGAACGGTGTCATGCCTGCGTATTGATCTCGTTTTTAGCTTTTTTATAAAGTTGGCTAATAACTCGTCGTTGCGAGCGTTAGCGAAGCAATCTAGCTCCAGCATAATATGACCCGTTCGTGCTGAGGAGGCGTTTACGCCGTCTCGAAGCATTGGCATCAAGGCTTCGAGACGAGGCTAGCGCCTCTCCTCAGCCCGAACGGAAATAGTTAAGTATGATTTCGTTCTAAGAGTATCAGCATCGAATCTTGATTTTTTGTTCTAAATAGATACAATATGAGCAAATAAATTAAATGGCAGTCAATGTGCGGCAATCGTTAGAAACAGCTTCTTCCTCCCTGAGCGTAACATCCTATACAAACACGCAAGATCCTTATTTTCAGAGATATCATGCGCTGCAATCAACCTATGCAAATCGTATTGGGTTTTCTTGCATAGAGGAATTTATCCCCGGCACAACCGAGATGAATCGTTTTGCGCTGAATCTGTTCCGTTATGATGGTTACGCGCATTTAAAAGGTTTTTTAGACTATGACGAGCGTACTTCACAGATAATGTTGAATTGTGGCGACACGGTTAGTTTTTATCTAAGAAACGAGATGGAGAATCGTGAAAGCTATAGCTATTCTGAGCGTCATATATTGGTCAACATCCCTATCGCATCAGAGTCGATAGAAGATTTCAACGCTTTAACTGCTTGCTATTACAAGATTTTTTGGGGTTTAGGCGGTATTGTTGAACACGAAGTCCCATTGGTTAGTCCGCTGGGTATTATTCAGCATGGTTGGTCAAAAGAAAAAACGACTCAAGCAGCTTATAGAGCGCTGCATGCTTACGCGAATAATTCGCTGCTGGGTTTCAGCGATGTTCGGCATATGCGGGAGGCTTTTAACCGATATCTTGCACAGGGCTTTATATTTCTAGGTTATGAACAGGACCCGGAGTTTAATCATTTCAAACAAACATGCGCCCGGGCGATTTATGCTCCTTTTACCATCAATCAAAAACAAATACTGGAAACGAGCGAGATTTGTTTAACCCAGTTTAGAGAAAAGTTGTTGCGTTCTTTTGCTCTGCGCAATCGTGTGGCAAATGGCGACACGTATGGTATCGCTGCGCTTTATACCGAGGGCGTTGTCGAGCGGCAGAATTTGCCTGCATTGTTGGACCAGGGGCAGTCTGTGCAATCATCGGTTATTCAAACGATGACTGATGTTGAACAATTACACGCTTATGCCGATCTATATCGGCAATTAGATGCGTTAATTGGTGCTCAAGAAGAGCGAGCCATTTTTGAGTTCTGTGGTTATAACGCTGAAGAATTATTGCTAAGCCGCGAGGATGCAGACACGATCAATATCAAAGTAGTATTTAATTTGCAGTCAGATAATCCTAATCAATTTCTGCTGTTCGGAGTTGAAAAAGTAAATAATTCCCTCCCTCCAGCATTTGACATCTATTTATCCAGTAGTGGAGTCATGAATTATGCATTACAAGGAGTGAATGCAACCGTTAAACGCCCATCTGATGCTAAATATACTGGCCTATCTGCCGCAGACTGGGGAACTACTTATAGACGACATCAACGTGATCAGGTTGAAAGTATTTTTCAATTATTTTTAGAGCATTGCAAAGTAGGAACGTTTACATATACACGACATAAAAATCCACTTGCCATATTAACTTCGGTGCATCAACGACTTTTGGACGCTCCTTTTTTAAAAACTACGGAACAGGCCTCTCTTACCAATGCCGTTCTAGGGTCACATGATTCTGTTTTTAAACTAAGTAGCAACGCATTAGATCACGAAATTTGTCAAAAGTACCATTTAATAGAAGGGACTGAGTTTACCTTTGAAAAATCAACCGTTAGTGTTGGTAGTGCAAGAGGAGGCGGTTATCGAACTGCAGATAGAACCAGTGTGTTACGTTGTGGTGTTGATGTTGACGGTAATCAATGGATAAACATTTCTGTTATCAAAAGAGATTTTCAGCGTTGTTTATCCGATCAGTCTACGACACAGACAAGAGATGCTGCCATACAGATAAGAATACAGCGTGATGGTACCGCGACTTCCCACTATGTCGTGAACGAAAGAACCATAGAATTAGATGGGTTTTTAAGGAATTTTGGTCTTTCACCGATAAATGAGCGAGTTTTAAGCAAACAAACCCACAGTGCTGGGAGTTTGAATACGAGCTTGAGATTGGATGCCGAACAAATTCAAGATCTGCAATATACTTTTCGCGTGATGCTTAGTAATTTAGCTTTATTGAATAGTGAACATACCCATGTAGAAGGATTATTGCATGTGGATGGTCGGTTATTGTCTGATCAAGAGATGGCGATTAGTCTGCTGATTAGGCAAAATCCCATGCAAAGCGACACATTTTTATCTTCGATGCGCTATCATTGCTCACTAGGCGAGCGAGCTAATCAGCCTGAGGTTACTTTAACGTATTATTCTGTCGTAAGAGGAATGAAACTCAATTGTCTGAGCGATGCGTCGTCCATGCCTTGTTTGGAGGCGGGTTCTGATGTTTCGATTGGTTTAATTACCAATGGATCTAGCCAACCGGTGATAACACAATCAGGGATGTTAGTTTTGCCTGGGGAAGGTGCTTCTTTAAACAATTCATCTATGTATGGATTGGCGCATACTGGTTCAGGTCATAACGTATCTGTTCAAGCGTCAGCAGTTTCTAACCATACTGCGTCTAGGAACGTAGCTTCTTCGGCTAATCTAAGCAATGGCGGATTGGGTCATGCTGGATTCTTGCTGAAATGCTTGTGTATAAGTCTACTCATTTCTGCACTCGTTTTACTTCTCTTTAGCTATGCAGCACCTGCTGTGTTGGTGAATATGGGGTTAGCAGTCAAGACAGTACAGTATGCGGCGACAGTTACTGCAGTGTTAAGCACGGTTGGGTTATTTGTTGGCAAGTGTTGCAATAGGCCCAATACTTCGCCGGAGCATCGTTCAAATTTGGCTGGTTATACACAAACCTAGAAGTTGGATTTTGGACAAATTTTTGGAAGATATATACCCATGATCTTTCAAAATGCTATGTTTTCAATAGCTGAAAATTGTCATTAATTCGCCCATCCAGAGCACCTCCAATATTGGGCAAGATAAT
>CAISKC010000223.1 GCA_903885895.1 uncultured Legionella sp. | reverse complement strand
TTACCGTCCGCAATTCTATTTTAGAACAACAGACGTAACAGGCACTTGTGATCTTGAGGCTGGCACAGAAATGGTTATGCCCGGAGATAATGTTAAGTTGACGATTCAACTGCATGCTCCGATTGCTATGGATGAAGGATTGCGATTTGCGATTCGTGAAGGTGGGCGTACCGTTGGTGCGGGTGTTGTAGCTAAGATTATTGAGTGATGACTATGAGCAATCAAAATATAAAGATTCGGCTTAAATCGTTTGACCATCGCATGATAGATGCGTCAACTCGTGAAATAGTTGAAACGGCGAAACGTACTGGTGCGCAAATTCGCGGGCCTATCCCTTTGCCAATGAGGAAGGAGAAATTTTCTGTATTAGTTTCTCCGCACGTTAACAAAGATGCACAAGATCAATATGAGCTTAGAACTCACAAGCGCTTAGTGGTTATTGTTAACCCTACTGAGAAAACAGTGGATGCATTGATGAAACTTGATTTAGCAGCTGGTGTAGATGTCCAGATTAGCTTGGATGATTAAAGAGGTGTTAGAATGAACATCGGTTTATTGGGTCGAAAGATCGGCATGACTCGCATATTTACTCAGGAAGGTGCTTCTATTCCAGTATCTGTGGTAGAAGTACAACCTAACCGTATCTCCCAGTTAAAATTACTGGAAGTTGATGGGTATGTTGCGATTCAATTGACAGGCGGTTTCAAAAAAGCAAGTCGCGTGTCTAAGCCATTGGCTGGACACTTTGCGAAAGCTGAAGTTGAAGCGGGTGATATGCTAATGGAATGTCGTGTTGATGATATTACTGTGTATAACTGTGGTCAAATACTTGCTGCACAAGATGTTTTCACAGTAGGACAATTTGTCGATGTGGCTGCAACTTCAAAAGGTAAGGGATTTGCTGGAACAGTTAAACGCCACAATTTCCGTACACAAGATGCGTCACATGGTAACTCACGTTCTCATCGAGTTCCAGGATCAATTGGTCAAAATCAATCACCTGGACGTGTATTCAAAGGTAAAAAAATGGCTGGACACATGGGCGCAAGACGTGTAACAACGCAAAGCCTTGAAGTGATTAGAATAGATGCTGAACGCAATTTAGTATTGATTAAAGGTGCTATTCCAGGAGCGCCAGGGGCACGAGTAGAAATTTTGCCCTCTGTGAAAAAACAAGCAAGAGGCAAATCATGACAACTAAAAAAGCAAGTACTGCCAAGGAAAAAATCGCCTTAAACCCGTCTATTTTTGATTGTCAATACAATGAAAGCTTGGTTCATCAAGCAGTTGTGACATACATGAACAATTCGCGTAGTGGTAATAGCGCGCAAAAGACGCGCGCTGAAGTGCGCGGTGGTGGACGTAAACCATGGAATCAAAAGGGTACTGGCCGAGCACGTGCAGGCTCTATTCGTAGTCCTTTGTGGCGTTCTGGTGGTGTGACTTTTGCATCTAAAAAGCGGGATTACACACAGAAAATAAATAAAAAAATGTATAAAGGCGCAATACGCAGTATACTTTCGGAACTTAACCGTACTGAACGTCTTATTGTTGTCAGCGAATTCGAATGCTCAGCGCCAAAAACAAAAGAATTTATAACGAAGCTTGAGGAATTGAAATTACCGAATGCGCTGATTGTTATGCATGAACTTGGGGAAAATGAATATCTTGCCTCGCGTAATGTGCCTGACTATTTGGTTTGTGAAGTAGAGGAATTGACACCGGTCCTTTTGTTAAAATTTGAATATGTACTTATGACTGAAGAAGCAATCAAAATGTTAGAGGAGCAATTACAATGAGCACTGAAGAAAGATTATTAATGGTGTTGCGTGCTCCGCTTACATCTGAAAAAACGACCTATCTTGCTGACAAGTTAAAGCAGTACACGTTTGAAGTAGCAAGAGATGCTTGTAAAGCTGAAATTAAAAAGGCTGTCGAGATGATTTTTAAAGTGAGCGTGAAACAAGTAACGGTCATTAATGTAAAAGGAAAAACGAAGCGTTTCAAGCAAACAAGTGGTAAACGTAGTGACTGGAAGAAAGCGTTTGTATCTTTACATGCTGGTCACGACATTGATTTTACAGTGACAGAATAAGGTAGACGAACATGGCACTCATGATATCAAAACCAACATCTCCTGGTAAACGTGGAGAAATACGGGTTGTACATAAACATCTTCACAAAGGTAGGCCACATGCTCCTTTGGTAGAAACATTAAATAAAACAGGCGGCCGCAATAACAATGGACGTATTACAGTACGGCATATTGGTGGTGGCACACGCACACAATATCGTATTATCGATTTCAAAAGATTGAAAGACGGTATCCCTGCAACTGTTGAACGCATTGAATATGATCCAAATCGTACAGCTTTGATCGCATTATTAGTTTACAAAGATGGGGAAAGAAGGTATATTATTGCCCCTTCAGGCCTTGAAAAAGGAAGCACGGTTTTAAGTGGTGTAGAAGCGCCTATTGCTTCTGGTAATGCGTTACCCTTAAATAATATTCCTTTGGGTACGACGATCCACTGTGTTGAACTGAAGCCAGGAAAAGGCGCTCAATTGTTGCGTTCTGCTGGTTGTAGTGGTCAAGTTGTTGCTAAAGAAGGTGCGTATGCAACATTGAAATTGCGTTCAGGTGAAATGCGCAAAGTCTTGCTAGCGTGTCGCGCAGTGATTGGTGAAGTCAGTAATGGCGAACACAACCTTCGAGAATTAGGTAAAGCAGGTGCAAAACGATGGCGCGGAATACGGCCAACAGTGCGTGGTGTGGCAATGAATCCAGTCGATCATCCACATGGTGGTGGTGAAGGTAAAACTTCTGCAGGACGACATCCTGTGTCACCGTGGGGTCAACTGACTAAAGGTTACAAAACTCGCTCCAATAAACGTACTGATCGCTTTATTGTAAGAGGACGGAAAAAGAAATAAGAGTTTAATTGTAAAGATCTGCTATGCAGCTTTACACTAAGTCTTATCCGTTTTAGTTTATCATTTATGAGGAAATTATAGTGGCTCGCTCTATCAGAAAAGGTCCTTTTATAGATGCACATCTGTTGAGGAAAGTGGAAGAATCAGTTGCAACCAAGTCAAAAAAACCAATTAAAACTTGGTCTAGACGTTCGACAGTTATTCCTAACATGATTGGGTTAACCATTGCGGTTCATAATGGTAGAGACCATGTTCCTGTGTATATTACTGATAATATGGTTGGTCATAAATTAGGTGAGTTTTCTATAACTCGTACCTTTAAAGGTCATTCTGGTGATAGAAAGGTTAAAGGTAAGTCTGATTCTAAGTAAGAGGCTCATAATGGAAGTCACAGCAAAGTTAAGAAATGCATCATTATCAGCACAAAAATGTAGATTAGTTGCTGACATGATAAGAAATGCTTCAGTATCTAAAGCATTGAATGTGCTAAAATTTACCCCTAAAAAGGGTGCGCAGATAATGTTAAAAATACTAGAGTCAGCAATTGCAAACGCTGAAAATAATAATGGCGCTGATATTGATGAATTAAAAGTCAGCACTGTTTTTGTCGATGAAGCTGCAACTTTGAAACGAGTGTTTCCTCGTGCAAAAGGTAGAGCAAATCGAATTTCTAAGCGCAATTGTCATATAACCATTGTTGTATCGGACGGGGAATAGTTATGGGTCAGAAAGTTAATCCAATTGGAATCCGCCTAGGCATTAATAAAGAATGTAATTCAAATTGGTTTGCTACTCACAACTATGCTGAATGGCTAAACCAAGATATCGATTTACGCAAATATCTTAAAGTTAAGCTAGCAGGTGCTGCGATAAGTTCTATTAAAATAGCACGACCAGCCAATAACGCGGTGGTGACTATACATAGTGCGCGACCTGGTGTGTTAATTGGAAAAAAAGGTGGTGGGATTGAAGCGTTGCGTGCGACTATAGCACAGCGTCTTGGTGTTCCAGTTCATCTAAATATTGAAGAAGTAAGGAAGCCTGATCTGGATGCAACATTGGTTGCTGAAGGTATTGCTGACCAATTAAAACAACGAGTCATGTTTCGACGCGCTATGAAGCGCGCTGTAACCTCAGCCCTGAAATCAGGTGCAAAAGGTATTAAGATTTGTGTTTCAGGTCGCTTAGGCGGTGCTGAGATTGCTAGAAGTGAATGGTACAGAGAAGGCCGCGTGCCACTCCATACTTTCCGTGCTGATATTGACTATGGCACTGCTGAGTCCAAGACAACATATGGCATCATTGGTGTGAAAGTTTGGATTTTTAAAGGCGAAACTATAAAACACAAAGCCGGTCCAGCTGACGCAAGTAAGTGATTGAGGAATAAGAATTATGATGCAACCAAAAAGAACAAAGTTTCGTAAGCAAATGAAGGGTCGTAACCGAGGCCTAGCATTTCGTGGGAGTGCGATAAGTTTTGGTGAGTTTGGCCTAAAGGCGCTCGAACGCGGTAGATTAACTGCCAGACAAATCGAAGCGGCACGTCGAGCTATGACAAGACATGTTAAACGTGGTGGTAAAATTTGGATTCGCGTTTTCCCTGATAAACCAATTACTCAAAAGCCGTTAGAAGTTCGGCAAGGTAAAGGAAAGGGAAATGTTGAGTATTGGGTTGCCCTAATTCAACCAGGAAAGGTTTTGTTTGAAATGGAAGGTGTAAGCCGTGAGTTGGCAATTGAAGCCTTTGATCTTGCAAAAGCTAAGCTCCCATTTAAAGTAATGTTTGAAGAGCGAAAGGTGATGTAATGAAAAATATTAATGAATTACGTGCCCTCAATGCTGAGCAATTACAAGCTGAATTATTGACACAGCGCAAGCAGCAATTTCAGCAACGTATGCGCAAAGCTGCAGGTGCGTTAGAAAAAACTCATGTTATCTGTCAAGTGCGACGAACCATTGCCAGAATCAAAACAGTTATGACAGAAAAGGTAGAGAAGCATGACAACAAATGAAGAGAATGCTAAAGGCAAAATTTTAGTTGGTACTGTTGTTAGCGATAAAATGAATAAAACTATCGTTGTTTCAGTAGAAAGAACCGTCAAACATCCTAAATATGGTAAGATTTTACGTCGCAAATCTAAATTACATGCACATGACGAGAATGGTGTTTGCAAAATCGGTAATATTGTAAAGATACGTGAATCACGCCCGCTTTCAAAATTGAAGAACTGGGTTTTGGTTGAAGTGATTTCATAAAAACTTTGAAGGTTCGACTTATGTTGGACTTCCTTACTCCGTATTTTTTTGCTGAGTAATGCTTTAAAAGACTTAAATGATATGAAATGTCATTAAGTGTTAGAAAGCGCTTTTAATAAGATAATTGGCCTGCTATAATTAGCAGCCATTTTCTGGTCGAAATATGATCTGGAGAACAAAATGATACAAATGCAGACTGTCCTTGAAGTCGCTGATAACAGTGGTGCACGCAAAGTAATGTGTATCAAAGTTTTGGGCGGATCGCATCGCAGGTATGCTCGTGTTGGGGATGTTATAAAAGTGTCCATTAAAGACGCTATCCCGCGCAGCAAAGTAAAAAAGGGCTCTGTGATGAATGCAGTAGTAGTGCGTACTGCACAAGGTGTGCGTAGAGACGATGGCTCTTTGATTCGTTTTGATGGTAACGCAGCAGTTCTTTTGAATAATCAAAATGAACCTATTGGAACTCGCATTTTTGGACCAGTGACGCGCGAACTAAGAGAGCGGTTTATGAAGATTATTTCATTAGCAGCTGAAGTGTTATAAGAGGACTTAATTATGAACCGGATAAAATCCAAAGACAAAGTCATTGTGATAACAGGGAAGTCGAAAGGGCATATTGGCCTCGTAAAGACTGTTAAAGCAGACAAAGTTTGGGTAGAAGGTGCGAACCTGATAAAGAAGTGTGTAAAACCAAATCCTCAACTTGAAGAAAAAGGTGGGATAGTAACTAAAGAAGCAGCACTGCATGTGTCAAATGTGGCTCATTACAATTCAGCCACAGGCAAAGCGGATCGAATAGGATTTAGATTTATTGAAGCTGATGGTAAGTCCAAGAAAGTTAGATATTTTAAATCAAACAATGAATTGGTAGATGCGGGCTAGGTGAATGTAAATGACTAGATTAAGTGATATGTATAAGGAAACGATTGCTCCAGACCTCATGAAGGAATTTCAATATTCGTCTGTGATGCAAGTGCCTAAAATTTCAAAGATTACCATTAATATGGGAGTCGGTGAGGCAGTTAATGATAAGAAGGTAATGAATTTTGCTGTCGAAGATATGAAGCGAATTTCAGGCCAGAAACCAATTATTACTTTGGCAAAAAAATCAATTGCGGGCTTTAAGATACGTGATGGTTGGCCAAGAGGTTGTAAGGTTACTTTACGGTCACATAAAATGTATGAATTTCTTGACCGTTTGATATCCATTACTCTACCGCGAGTGCGAGATTTTCGTGGTTTAAATCCTCGCTCTTTTGATGGGCGTGGTAATTATAGCCTAGGCTTACAGGAACAGATTGTGTTTGCTGAAATTGATTTTGATAAAATTGATATGATTCGTGGACTTGACATATGTATTACTACCACTGCCAAGACAAATGAAGAAGGTCGTGCTTTATTAAAAGCCTTTAAATTCCCTTTAAGAGATTAAACATAGAAAGGATATATATTGTGGCAAGAAAATCAATATTAGAGAGAGAGCAAAAAAAAGCAAAGCTAGTAAAGAAATATCAAGCACGCCGCCAAGAGTTGAAGAAGGTTATCAAGTCTGCAGCTGATATGGACGAAGTAATGCAAGCTCAAGCTTCATTGGCTAGATTGCCGATAAATTCTTGTGCAGCCAGGCATAGTACACGATGCCAACAATGTGGACGAGCACATGCTGTTTACCGTAAATTTGGTTTATGTCGTATTTGTTTACGTAACCAGTTAATGACAGGTAATGTAACGGGTGGGCATAAGTCCAGCTGGTAAAAAATTGATTTTGGAGAACGAAAGTGACAATGCAAGATCCAATAGCAGATATGCTAACTAGAATTCGTAATGGTCAACAAGCCAAACATCAACAGGTGAGTGTGCCGTTATCAACGGTTAAATTAAATATAGTACAAGTACTTAAAGATGAAGGTTATATAAAAGATTTTCATGTCGAAGCAAATGAAAACAACATTAAGATCATTACTATTGAACTTAAGTACTTTCAAAGTAAGCCAGTAATTGAACGAATTCGTAGAATTAGTCGCCCTGGTTTGCGTATCTACAAGTCAGTAAAGGATTTAATTCCTGTTCCAGGTTTTGGGATAGCTATTTTGTCTACATCAAAGGGTGTTATGACACAAGCTGCTGCCAAAAAAGTTAATATTGGTGGCGAAGTAATTTGCGAAGTAGCTTGATCAGGAAAGAGGATATATTATGTCTAGAGTAGCAAAAGCGGATATCAAATTACCGGGTCAAGTGAAGATAGAAATCGGTAAAGGGTTTGTCACTGTCACGGGGCCTAAGGGTAGCCTGACGCAACATTGTAATCATTTGGTGGCTGTTAAACTATCCGAAACTGATGATACGCTTGTCACATTCAAACCAGCAGCAAATGATCCAAATGCTTGGGCTCAAGCAGGTACTATCCGAGCTTTGGTCAATAATATGATTCATGGTGTTACAAATGGTTTTGAATTGACATTGGAATTGGTTGGTGTAGGTTACCGTGCGCAAGCAAAGCCTGGTGCCATTACATTGTCTTTAGGTTTTTCTCACCCGGTTGAGTATGATTTGGCTAAGGGTATTCATGCTGAAACTCCTAATAACACCACTATAATTTTGAAAGGAATTGATAAGCAGTTGTTGGGGCAAGTAGCTTCAGAAATCCGTGCCTTCAGACCACCTGAGCCGTATAAAGGAAAGGGTATCCGGTATGCAGGCGAGCAAATTATTATTAAAGAAGCCAAGAAGAAATAGGGTGACCAAATGAATAAAGAAATATCGCGCAAGAGAAGAGCAACCAAAACCAGGGCTATTATTCGTAATACAAAATCACAAAGATTGCGATTAGTGGTGTATCGCTCTAATCCGAACATTTATGCGCAAATTATCGAAACCAATGAAAACGGTGACTTGGTAAAGGTTTCTGCATCAACGGTAGATAAAGAGTTAAGAGCCCAACTAAAAGGTTCTAAAACAGAACAATCATTTCAGGTTGGCAGTTTGCTTGCGAGACGTGCAAAAGATATGAATATTTCTGACGTCGCGTTTGATAGAGCGGGCTACAAGTTTCACGGTAGAGTCAAAGCGTTAGCTGAAGGTGCGCGTGAAGGTGGCTTGAATTTTTAAGGAACGGATATGGCATTTGAAGAAAAGGCAACTGATGGCTATCAAGAAAAATTGGTTTCTGTCACTCGAACAGCAAAAGTAGTCAAGGGCGGACGAGTTTTTGGTTTTGCTGTGCTGGTAGTGATCGGTGATGGAAAAGGTAAAGTTGGATATGGCCGTGGCAAAGCAAGGGAAGTACCTATTGCAATTCAAAAAGCTATGGAACAGGCTCGAAAAAACATGGTTCATATACCACTAGTCAACGGTACTATTTGCCATGAGATAATGTGGAATTATGGTGCATCTAAAGTATTTATGAAACCAGCCAGCTCAGGAACAGGAATTATTGCCGGCGGCGCTATGAGAGCAGTATTTGAAGTTCTGGGTGTACATGATATTTTGGCAAAAAATATAGGTTCAACAAATCCAAGTAACACAGTTCGTGCTACGATTGGCGGGTTGATAAATATTGGTACGCCAGATTACGTTGCGGCAAAACGTGGTAAAACAGTGGAACAACTACTCTTGGCAGAATCAGCATGAAAAATACAGTAGATATCAAATTAGTAAAAAGCTTAATTGGAAGACTGCCTAAGCATAAAGCAATAGCAAAACTATTGGGTCTTCGTAAAATTAATGCTGTCGTTGAAATGCCTAATACACCAGCAATACTAGGTATGATAAATGCTATAGATTACTTGGTTGAATGGAAGGAAACAGAATAATGAATTTAAATTTACTTTCTCCAGCACCTGGCTCGAAACCAAGCAAACGACGAGTTGGAAGAGGCATTGGTTCAGGACTTGGCAAGACATGTGGACGCGGACATAAAGGGCAAAAGGCTCGGTCCGGTGGCTATCATAAAATCAATTTTGAAGGCGGACAAATGCCTATTCAAAGAAGACTGCCAAAAACTGGTTTCTCTTCTAGAGTGGCAAGAACGATAGATCAAGTTACTTTGCAAGAAATCGCTTCTTTAAATACTGATTTTGTCGATTTAAGCGTTTTAAAGGCGGCAGGCTTGATAAGAAAAGATATCCTTGAAGCAAAGATAATTGTCTCTGGAGAATTGAAGACAGCCGTAAAAATTAAAGGCTTGAGAGTAACAAAGGGTGCTTTAAAAGTGATTGAAGATCTTGGTGGAAGTGTAGAAGCGTGAAAGCAAAAAAACAAAGCAAAGCTCTAGATGGATCTCGTGGCGGCCTAGCTGAGTTAAAATCACGATTATTTTTTGTTTTGATAGCTATTCTTGTATATAGATTAGGCGCACATATACCTGTTCCTGGTTTAGACCCTGAGAAATTGCTGAATTTTTTTAATCAACAACAAAACACCATATTCGGCCTTTTTAATATGTTTTCAGGTGGGGCGCTGTCTCGTGTAACTGTGTTTGCAATCGGGATTATGCCCTATATTACTGCTTCGATTATTGTCCAACTTTTTTCAGTTGTAGTGCCTTCTTTAGAGCAGTTAAAAAAGGAAGGCGAGTCTGGAAAAAGAAGATTAAATCAGTATACTCGCTATTTGACACTTGGTTTTTCAACGTTACAATCTTTTGGAATGGCGCGTTGGTTGGCTAATCAACATATAGCGATGAACCCTGATACTTTGTTTTATGTGACAGCTGTCGTTACTTTGGTGACCGGGACCATGTTCTTGATGTGGTTAGGTGAACAAATGACAGAAAAGGGTGTTGGTAATGGGATATCCCTGATCATATTTTCTGGTATTGTTTCAAGTATGCCAAATGCAATGGCTACATTATTTCAGCAGGTCAAAGAGGGGCAGATGCAATTTCTTTCTTTGATTGTGATTGCAGGTATTATGGTTTTGGTGACAGGGTTTGTTGTGTTCATGGAGCGTGGGCAAAGACGTATACGAGTTAATTATGCTCAGAGAACGCAAGGTAGAAAAGTTTATGCAGCGCAAAGTAGTCATTTGCCATTAAAAATTAATATGGCAGGTGTGATTCCACCAATTTTTGGTTCTAGCATCATTATGCTGCCCGCGACTTTGGCGCAGTTCTTTTCCAAGACACCAGGTTTAGGGTGGTTGGCGGATATTGGTATGGCACTGACACCTGGGCAACCTTTGTACCTGATAGTTGATGCGGTTGCTATTTTGTTCTTTGCATTCTTTTATACGGCATTAGTTTTTAACCCAAAAGATACTGCAGATAATTTGAAGAAGTCCGGTGCGTTTATTCCTGGAATACGTCCAGGTGATCAAACCATGCGTTATGTAGATACTGTTATGACGCGGCTTACTTTAGTAGGAGCACTGTATTTGGTTTTAGTGTGTTTGGTTCCGCAAATTTTAATGTTTACATGGCATGTATCGTTTTATTTCGGTGGTACATCTCTGCTGATAATCGTGGTTGTAGTAATGGATTTTGTTGCACAAGTTCAGGCACATTTGATGACACAGCAATATGATTCATTGATGAAAAAAGCGAATTTTAAAGGTGGAAAACTACCTGGTTTATTATGAAATGGTTGGAGTAGTAAATGAAAGTAAGAGCGTCAGTAAAAAAAATATGTCGAAATTGTAAAGTAATCAAGCGTAATAGAACAATTCGAGTAATCTGTAAGGATGCGCGACATAAGCAAAGACAAGGGTAATAGTTATTCAGTTCTCATGCAAACCGTGATGAGATCAGAATAAAAATTATACTTGTTGGTGGTTGGGATTTGTGCAGCAACTTAAAACTCTATGTTTATAGTTGGATATGGACCCAATTTACTTGATTTTAGTGGATTAACCTTGTATTATTGTTTGCCCTTTATGAGGTGCAGCAATCTTAAAGTTCGGAGAAACAAATGGCTCGTATTGCAGGCGTAAATATTGCTGATCATAAACATGTCGTGATTGCTTTGACTTCTATTTACGGAATTGGCTTGCCAACGTCAAAAAAATTGTGCAAAACCTATGATATCGATCCTGCGACAAAAGTATCTCAATTGACAGATGGTCAATTGGAATTACTGCGTACTGAGATTACCAAGATGACTGTTGAAGGTGATCTGCGCAGAGTCGTAACAATGAATATCAAGAGGTTGATGGATTTGGGTTGTTACCGAGGATTACGTCATCGTCGTGGTTTGCCGGTGCGTGGTCAGAGAACTAAGACCAATGCTAGAACAAGAAAGGGTAGACGCAAAAGCGCTAATGTTTGATTTTATCTAGGATATTTAAATGGCAAAAGCAAAATTACAGAAAGCTCGCAAGAAAATCAAACGAGTTGTGTTAGACGGAATCGTACATGTGCACGCGTCTTTTAATAATACGATTGTCACTTTTACGGACAGACAAGGCAATGCATTATGTTGGGCGACATCAGGAGGCTCTGGTTTTCGTGGCTCAAGAAAGAGTACGCCTTATGCAGCGCAAATTGCTACTGAGAAAGCCTCAGCAGTTGCGAAAGAGTATGGTATGAAATCTGTTGCTGTCTTCGTTCATGGTCCTGGGCCTGGTCGAGAATCAACCATTCGCGAGTTAATTGCACAGGATTTTAAAATTGTTGAAATTACTGATGCTACAGGTATCCCGTTTAATGGTTGTAAACCGGCCAAAAAGCGTCGAGTATAAGGTTTTAGGAGTAAACAATGGCAAGATATATGGGTCCAAAGTGTAAATTATCTCGGCGTGAGGGTACGGATTTATTACTCAAAAGCGGCGTGCGTGATTACAAGTCTAAATGTAAATCTGAAAAGCTGCCTGGCCAACATGGTGAGAAACGCCAACGACTTACTGGCTATGGTATTCAATTACGTGAAAAACAAAAAATCAAACGTTTTTACGGTGTTTTGGAAAAGCAGTTTAGTTTATATTACAAATTAGCAGCCAGCCAAAAGGGTGGAACAGGTGAGAACTTGATGCTATTGCTAGAAAGACGTCTCGATAATGTTGTTTATCGTATGGGATTTGCTAGTACACGTGCAGAAGCGCGACAATTAGTATCGCATAAAGCGATCTTAGTGAATGATAAAGCAGTGAATATTCCTTCTTTCTTAGTTGCAGCTGGTGACGTGGTTTCTGTTCGTCCTAAAGCTAAAGTGCAAGGCCGCATTAAAGCTGCTTTGGCTTTGTCTGAACAACGAACTGCAAGTGATTGGCTAGTAGTTGAGGCAGGAAATTTTAAAGGTACGTTGAGCAGATACCCACTTTTGGGAGATTTGTCTTCAGAATTTAACGTCAACCTAGTAGTTGAACTTTACTCTAAGTAAAATCGGAGAGTTATTCCTATGTATACTGATATTTGCGAAATGCTGACGCCAAAAGTTTTGAAAGTACAATCAGAGTCTTTGTTCCATTCTAAAATTATTTTGGAACCTTTGGAGGCTGGTTATGGCTATACCTTGGGAAATGCATTACGTAGAATTTTGATGTCTTCTATGCCTGGATGTGCTGTCACTGAAGTTACAATTGATGGTGTTTTGCATGAGTATAGTACTATTGAAGGTATTCAAGAAGATGTGATTAGCATGCTTTTGAATCTGAAAGATGTAGCTTTATCGATGTCTGTTGGTGTTGAAGCAACGCTTTTAATCGATAAAGTTGGACCATGTGTGGTTACAGCGGGTGATATTCAATTGACCCATGGCGTTGAGGTTGTAAATCCTGATTTGGTTATTGCACATCTGAATGACAATGGTAAATTAAAAATGTCATTGCATGTAAAAAAAGGCATTGGTTATCATTCTTCTGAAACATTACCTTCAGAACTTGAAGATGAGGTTCGTGCTAAATCGATTGGTAGACTGAAAATTGATAATAGTTTTTCCCCAGTTAAAAAGGTCGCGTATCATGTCGATAAAACACGTGTTGAAAATCGAACTGATTTAGATAAATTGACAATCGAATTACAAACTAATGGTACGATCTTGCCTGAAGAT
>CAISKC010000222.1 GCA_903885895.1 uncultured Legionella sp. | reverse complement strand
GGATAAATGGGAATTTACAGCAAAATTTGGACTTGACCATAATATACGTCACCACGCTCATCATTTTCTAGAAATAAAATAGCTGAGATAGAGATTTTTTTATTTGTAGTAATGAGTTTTTCGTCGATGATATCTGAAAAAGCATCAATGCCACGTTCTAAATTGTTTATTTTAGAAGCTAGCATTATAGCTGCGCGTATTTTTTTCATTTGTTTTTGAAACATAGTGTCCTCACTTGAGTGATGAATGATCACTTAAAATAAGAGCATACTATACTCTTTTTATACAAATTTGCAAGATGTCGTACCGCTGGACGTTGGCCTTTTCTAAAAAAGGCTAAAGTCGAGGCACCGGTGTTTTGAAACGTTACGTATAATCGATTACACTAGACGTCTTGTAGAAGGATGAAAGGTTCGCTATGTCGCATGATGAACAGCAAACGCATTTTGGGTTTCAAACCGTGTCGGTTCATGAAAAACAGGGTAAAGTTGCTGCGGTATTTGACTCTGTTGCGCGGCAATACGATGTCATGAATGATTTGATGTCATTGGGGGTTCATCGGTGGTGGAAATGGTTGACCATAGAAATCGCCAAAATAAAACCGGGTCAATGTGTGTTAGATTTAGCTGGTGGCAGTGGTGATTTAGCCCGATTACTGGCCCAAGCAGTAGGGTCCAGTGGACAAGTATTTTTAGCGGATATTAATGCGAGCATGCTAGCCATAGGGCGAGATCGTTTGCTGAATAAAGGATTAGTGCAATCTGTTCATTATGTACAAGCCAACGCGGAATGTTTGCCTTTTTCAGATAATCATTTTGATTGTATAACGATGGGTTTTGGTTTAAGAAATGTTACAGATAAGCGTGCAGCATTGCGCTCAATGTATGGGGTATGTCGTCCTGGTGGAAAAGTGATGATTTTAGAATTCTCTGCCCCCGTTTTTCCTGGATTAAAACCTATATACGACTGGTATTCTTTTCATATTTTACCTAAGATTGGGCAATGGGTAGCGAAAGATGAAGAGGCTTACCGTTATTTGGCGGAGTCGATTCGGATGCATCCTACTCAGGAAGCGTTAAAAACTTTGATTGAAGAGGCTGGTTTTTCTGATTGTCGATACCATAATTTGAGCGGTGGTATCGTTGCTTTACACATCGCTTACAAATACTAATGAGGCCTGATTTTGTTGAAAGAATATTCTCTATTAGCGTTACAAAAAGCCATTAATTGTGCTTTGGCTTTGGATGAAGATATGCCAACCAAAATGGAACCCTTAGAAGGCAAGGTTTTGGAAGTGGTCGTGAGTCCATTAAATGTGTGCTTTTTCTTAACTTTCCATGAAGGCGCTGTCAAATTGCTGGCTTATTATGATGGGGTTCCAGATACGGTGATTCATTCTAGTCCTCTGGGTTTGATCCGACTGAGTCTGTTGCCGGCCTCTAAATTGCGCTCTTTGTTTAACGATAATATTCGGATTTCTGGCGATGTGGCACTTGGGCAAGAAGTAAAAGCTTTATTTGATAATATTGAAATTGATTGGGAGGGCCATTTATCGCATTTTACGGGTGATGTGGTTGCTCATCAAATTGGTTCGTGGGTCCGTGAAGGTCGTGCCTTTAATCGGCGTCTCATGACCTCGTTAAAACGCTCTATGACAGAATATTTACAGGAAGAGCGCAAATTGACACCTAGTCCACAAGAAATGCAAGATTTTTTTCAAGATGTCGACGATCTTGGTTTGCGTTTAGAGCGATTGATCGCCCATTTTAATCAATTAGCAGTTGATCATGAACAGTCTTAAACAAGCACGTCGTTTTCTCTATATCAATTATGTTTTAGCACAGTCCGGCCTCGATCAATTGTTGGTTTCTTTAAATTATTTTTCTGCCTTCCGGTTTATCGTTTATCTGAATCCTTGGAATTGGTTTAGGACCAAACCTTTCCAGCGCGGTGTGGCTTTACGTGAGACATTAGTACGACTTGGACCCATCTTCATTAAGTTTGGTCAAGCGTTATCGACGCGTCCCGACATTATGCCGGCTGATATCATGGCTGAATTGTCCAAGCTTCAAGATAATGTGCCGCCATTTGCCAGTGAGGAAGTGATTCGTATTCTAGAAGCAACCTACGGTGAGTCTCCTTATACGATGTTTGATGGATTTGACCCATTGCCGTTGGCTTCAGCTTCTATTGCTCAAGTTCATTCTGCTTATTTGAAAACGGGTGAATCAGTAGTGATAAAAGTGTTGCGCCCTAATATTCGTGCGATCATTGACCGCGATCTGGCGATCCTCAGAAAAATGGCAAAAATGATCGATCAACGTTGGTGGGCTTCGAAATATTTAAAACCAAAAGATTTAGTGGCTGAGTTTGAGCGTAATTTGCTGGAAGAATTAGATTTGCAAACGGAAGCGGCAAATGCTGCGCAATTACGGCGTAATTTTCAAGATTCTCCTTTGTTGTATGTGCCACATATATATTGGGAGTACGTGCGTGAGAATGTCATGGTGATGGAGCGAGTTTATGGTATTCCTGCTTCTGATTTAGACCAACTGCGTAGTCATGGTGTTAATCTTAAAAAATTAGCTGAGCGGGGGTTGCACGTATTTTTTACGCAAGTATTTCGTGATTGTTTTTTTCATGCCGACATGCACCCTGGTAATGTTTTCGTGTCACCGACTGATCCTGAAAATCCTCAGTATATTTGTGTTGATTTTGGGATCATGGGGACTTTGGATGAAAATGATAAACGCTATTTAGCGGAAAAATTGTATGCGTTTTTTAATCGAGATTATCGACGAATTGCTGTTTTGCATATTGAGTCAGGTTGGGTTTCGGCTAAAACGCGAGTGGAGGAGTTTGAGTCGGCGATTCGTACCGTTTGTGAGCCAATTTTTGAAAAACCATTGAAAGATATTTCTTTTGCGCAGCTCATCTTACAATTATTGCAAGTGGGTCGGCGTTTTCATATGGAAATTCAGCCACAATTGATGTTGCTGCAAAAAACGTTGTTTGCAGTTGAGGGCTTAGGGCGGCGTATTTATCCAGAGTTAAATATATGGGTAACCGGTAAGCCGTTTATAGAGCGGTGGCTGCGCGATCAAATGGGACCTAAGGCTTTCTTTAAGCATATGCGGGAAAACATTCCCTTTATGATTGAACAACTGCCCTATATGCCGCGCCTCATTAATGATATATTATCGCAATTAAAAGAACAAAAGACGTTCTTAACGAAACATGACAATCCAGATGTACACAAACCAGTATCTAGATCTGGCTTTGTGCGTGGTGTCGGGTTTGGGGTTTTTTTAGCAATGATGATGATTTTAGGCCTGCATTACGAAAAGTGGTTGCCGCACGATGAGCTGATGGTATTTGCTTTGGGCGTTGCTGTGACCGGTGGTTGTTTGGCTTTGATCAAACCGAGCTCGAGGGGGTAACATGGGATTAAGTGGGATGAGTCCATTATCGTTATTATTAATTTTTTTGATTATTATTGGATTATTCGGAACGAATAAACTAAAATCCATCGGCGCAGATCTCGGAACTGCTATCAAACAATTTCGTGACGCTCTGTCTTCTAATGATGAAAATAAGCCCTCTTCATGAGTTCAGGGCAGTTTTTACTAACCTTAGGTGTTGCTCTTCTAGTCTTTGATTCTAAAAAGCTCCCAAAATTGATAGAAAATGTTGCATATCTCTTTGCGACATGTCGTCAATATTATCATGATGGAGTGATGAAGTTTGAGAGGATCTTGCAACAGACGTTGCAAGAGAAGCAATTAGAGCAAAATGAGCGAAAAGCTCAAGCGATAGATAAAAAGAGCGATGGCTCGAAAGGCATTGATGAGGAGTATTAAAAGCTTATGGCAAAAACGATGACACAAAATGATCAGGGGCAAATGACCACGCGTTCACGCTTAAAATCCATCGTACGTGGATCGGTTGGTAATTTGATTGAGTGGTATGATTGGTATGTTTATGCGGCGTTTTCAATTTATTTTGCCAAATCGTTTTTTCCAAACGGTGATTTAACGGCGCAATTATTGAATACGTCAGCAATCTTCGCGGTAGGTTTTTTTATGCGTCCCGTGGGCGGATGGGTCATGGGAGCTTACGCGGATCGACACGGTCGGAAAAAAGCGTTAATAGGCTCGGTGATTATCATGTGCGTGGGCTCTTTGATGATTGCTGTCACGCCAAGCTATCAAAGCATTGGGATTGCTGCACCGATTTTATTGTTATGTGCGCGATTATTACAAGGGTTATCAGTAGGTGGAGAATACGCTTCGTCGGCGACTTATTTATCGGAAATGGCGACCCCTAATCATCGCGGTTTTTACTCTAGCTTTCAATATGTCACGCTGATTGCAGGTCAATTGCTTGCTTTGTTGATTTTAATTCTATTACAACGTTGGTTTTTAACGACTGAACAATTGGAATCTTGGGGATGGCGTATTCCATTTGTGATCGGTGCTTTATTGTCTTTGGTTGCGTTACGTTTGCGTTTGGGTATGCAAGAGACGCAATCTTTCCTCGCTGCCAAAGCAGCGGCAGCTAAAAAACCCAAAGAACCCGTGATACGTATGTTACTGCGTTATCCTAAAGAGATCTTTATCGTGGTTGGTTTGACCATGGGTGGAACATTGGCTTTTTACACATATAGCACTTATATGCAAAAGTACTTGGTTAATACAGCGGGGCTAAGCAAAGATGATTCAACACTTGTCTCTGCCGCGACGTTATTTGTGTTCATGCTTTTACAACCAGTGATTGGTGCTTTATCTGATCGCATAGGTCGTCGGCCTATTTTGATTGCGTTTGGGGTGCTCGGCACGATAGGAACGGTGCCAATTCTCACCACATTAGGTCATGTCACGTCATGT
The DNA here is from genome assembly GCA_903885895.1 of uncultured Legionella sp. Taxonomy (GTDB): domain Bacteria; phylum Pseudomonadota; class Gammaproteobacteria; order Legionellales; family Legionellaceae. Next base: position 3,099 of record CAISKC010000222.1, on the reverse strand, counting down.
TGGGCTGCTTTTTTATATATTATGTTGGCGTTGACGATTGTGAGTGGTTATACCTCGATTAATGCCGTGGTGAAAGCAGAGTTATTTCCCGTGGAAATTCGGACTTTGGGCGTCGGATTGCCCTATGCTGTTACCGTTTCTTTGTTTGGTGGCACGGCAGAGTATCTGGCATTCTGGTTTAAATCTCAGGGTATGGAAAGCGGATTTTATTGGTATGTCTCGTCTTGTATCGCTTGTTCTCTCCTTGTGTATATTTTTATGCGCGATACGCGCGAATCATCTAAGATCGAAGAAAGCGATCATCCTGTGCGGTCTTCGTCTAAAGTCGTCAAATTCCGTAAAAACTTACAATCGAGCTTGAGTCGACGCGCTAAGAATCAACCATCATTATGATGGAATCGGCACAGCCCGTTGCTTTAGTCACCGGTGCGGCACATCGCATCGGTGCGGCGATTGCCACTCAGTTACATCTGGAAGGCTTTCGAGTGGCGGTGCACTATCATCATTCATCTGTTGCTGCGACGCAGCTGGTTGCTGCTTTTAATCAGACACGTCCCAACAGTGCTTTAGCATTGTCTGCAGATTTATGTCTGGCATCCGCGCCGCAAGAGTTGTTAACGAAACTCATCGCACACTGGGGGCAACTAGATCTCATCGTCAATAATGCGTCTATTTTTTCTAGTCATGATGCCGATTGGGATAAGATGTGGCAGTGTAATGTACAAGCCCCTTATCAATTGAGTCGCACGGCGTTGTCACATTTGGTGGCGACACACGGTAGTATCATCAACCTGACTGATATTCATGCGCATGCGCCATTACGCGGTTATGCAGCTTACTGCCAAACCAAAGCAGCGTTGGCGATGCAGACGCGTGCTTTGGCGCAGGAGTTTGCACCTAATGTGCGCGTTAATGCGGTCGCGCCTGGTGCAATCATTTGGCCAGAAGGTGACAACCGTCTCGATCAGGTTAGGCAAGAAAAAATCATGGCCAAGAACCTGTTGCAGCGTCATGGTGACCCAGAAAATATCGTGCAAGCAGTCATGTATTTGATTCATAATACCTATGTAACCGGCCAAAGCCTGCAAGTGGATGGCGGACGGTATCTCTAATCTGTTAGGACTTACGTAAAACCCAGTTCTTTGCGTTGGATATATTAGGGTCTGTTGACAATTCAGATGCCTACGCCCCGCGGACAAGCAGCGGGGCGTAGAAACATGAACTTGTAATGCGGTGCTTACTAACGACGAGGACCTCTTGGCCTATCATCGTCATCACTCGTGCGATTTCTTTGCGTTGATGCGGGTGGTATTTGGGGCCTTGATGATGGGGCGACAGGCATGTTTTTCGTATAAGCTTTTGTCATGCGGTCATCCAGGCGAGTAAGTGCACCTGATATATCGGTCAATTGTCGACTCAAAGTAGCGCTCTTTTTGGGATCAGCTAGTTGCGGGTATATCGTATTTAATTGGTCTTGAATGGTTGTTTGTATTTTTTGAGCGGAAACTATTTCTGAATGGAGCGCTATTTTTTTATCGGTGTTTTTTTCTGCTAGCATGCATTGCTTTAACGATATTAATTGAAACTTTGTTTGAGATAGTTTTTGATTTACTTCAGAAAATTTATCTAAAAGAGGATTCGGAAGTGGCGTGCTATGAGCTATTTGTGACCGTGTAGGTGTGGTTGGCACCTCAGGTAGCACATAATTGTGTTGTGGCGCCGGTGCACGAGATTTTTCTGGGCTGGGCTGACGTTGTTGTAGCGTTGGCGTGTTTTGGGCCGTTGCGCCGAGTTTGCTGCTTAATGATTCTTTAATTTTTGATATATTGCTGATGATTTTAGATATCTCATCTCTTTGCGCTTGTGCCATTTGGAATGCTTCATACCGATTCACGGGGGGGTGGTTTAATTGCGTTTCCACCGTGGTAAGTCGTGATACTTGATCATTTAAGAGTTTTATATAAGCAGTTTTTGATGTGTGAGATAGGCCCGATCCATTCACTCTGGCCATTAAACCCTTAATATGAGTCTGGATTGTGCGTACATCCTGGGTGGTTTGCTGTTGTAGTTCCCTAGTCTTCTGAATGTTGTTCATAAAAAGCTCCGGTCGGCCTATTTATTATATTATAGACCAAAATAAAAGCTATGTGGGTGTGGGTAAATTGGGCGTGCTCACTTCACCCTCTTCTTTCCAAATACTTTGTTTTAGTTGATCCTCTAAAATCTGGAAAAGTTCAGGAATGTCAATTAATTGTCGAGTAAGCGGTCCGCTTACTCGACAATATGAGCATTTTTGAGAGAGCTTTTCGTCCAAGACAAATTAGCGGCTACCTCTCTTAGCGCGCAGTCATTTTGCGCGAATGACCGCCTGATATCCTTAGAGTCTGAGATCCTTCGCTACGCTCTGGATGCCGTATCAGGGATATGTTTTTTTAATATTTATAGACTATATTTATTCTTGAATGGATATCAATTAATGGAGTGCTTATGTTAAGTACCATACTGCTTATTTTATTAATTTTGTTTGTCATTGGTGGGATACCGGCATGGCCGTATAACAGAAATTGGGGTTATGGTCCTGCTGGCCTTATCGCAACGATTTTGGTGATTTATTTGATCTTAATGTTGTTGGGAAGTGTCGCTATAGGTGGTTTTTTATTAAGTAATATACTGTTTATCGTGTTAATCCTGTTTTTAATCGGTGGTATTCCAGCTTGGCCACATAGTCGCAATTGGGGATATGGCCCCGCGGGTATTATCGGGACTATTTTAGTGATTTATCTTATATTAGCCTTATTAGGCAGTTTCGAAATCGGTTTTAGTCACTGATTAGATATCCTTCTCTTCTTGCGGGAGAATGTGCCCGAAGGGCGGATGAGGGCTGAGGGATCCCCTCATAAATTTTTATTAAAAAATAACACAACAGAAGTGTAGGGTGGACAAAGGAGTGCAACGACGTGCTGAAGGATCTATCCAAAATTTGAGCATGCTGTCTGGTAGCGAAATTTTAAAGTTAATTGACAGATTTAGAAAAAATATTTATGTTTCCTCCGATCCGTTCGTGCTGAGGAGGCGCGTCACGAATACTAAGGTGTGGTT
>CAISKC010000221.1 GCA_903885895.1 uncultured Legionella sp. | reverse complement strand
TGCCCTGTTTTTTCCACATTACGTAAGGCTGCTCTAGTAAAAGAGCGGATAGAGCTCAATCATCTTCTTGTGTCGTTTCGAGAATGGCTTCCAGGAAAAGAAGCTCCGCTAGATCTCCCTATCAAGACGGCGGCCCAATGAACACAATAGATGTATTTTGTGCGGGGGCGGTCCGGTCTGCATTCTTAGTAATAAACGCTGATTTCGAAAAAAAATCTGGATACAAACTGAACTGCACTTTTGGATCTACTGGAAGTCTTCAGAATAAAGTGAGCGCCGGCGAAAAAGTAGACATTGTATTGTTGAATCGGTCTTCAGTTGAAGTACTTGCAAATAGTGGATTTGTGATTCAGGAGTCCATCGTTGATATTGGTCATGTTGGCGTTGGCATCGCTGTTCACGAGGATACACTTTCGCCCGATATACTGACTTCAGATGCTCTTCGAAAGACTTTACTGGGGGCTAAATCTATATCTTATGGAGATCCTACTAATGGAGACTCTAGCGGCATTCATTTTTTAAAGGTAATCAAAAAACTAGGCATTGAAGATGAAGTACGCAGTAAAACTGTTCTTGCTCCAATGGGATTGGCTGTAGCAGAATTGGTAGCTGATCAAACAGTCGAGTTAGGGGCAACTCAGGCAACAGTTATATTGGGTACCCGGGGTATAAAGCTAGTGGGTTTGTTGCCAGACGACTTGCAACATATTACTACTTACGCATTGGGAACTCTTGTGCATGCTAAATCTTCAAAAAGTGTATTTGAGTTGCTAGAACACCTCCAGACTGCGCAGGCAAAAACCTCTTTTAGGAATGCTGGTTTTAGACCAGATTAAATCAATTTACATCAATCATATTAAGGAAATCTACAGTGAAGATATTGGTACTTGGAGCGGGTGGGATTGGTGGCGTTTTTGGCGGTCGACTTGCGGAAAGTGGCTCTGACGTCACCTTCCTAGTGCGCGAGAAGAGAATGGAACAGCTAAAGGTTCAGGGCCTTCAAGTTGAAAGCCAGTTTGGCAATCTAACACTGCAAGTCAATGCAAAGTTACAGACAGAGATCGAGCCAATTTATGATTTAATCTTATTGACATGCAAGGCCTATGATTTGCCATCTGCTATTGATTCAATTCGGCCAGCAATCAATAGTAAGACTGCAATACTCCCCTTACTCAATGGGTTGGCTCACATCGATTCCTTAAACAATACATTTGGCAAGGAAAATGTCTTGGGTGGGACTGCAAAAATGCAAGTCACACTCACTCCTGCCGGTATTGTTAAGCAATTGAATGACTGGCAAACGATCACGTTTGGCGAGCAAGATGGTAAAGAGTCTATGAGGACTAGTGAGCTATTTACGATGTTGTCTAAAACAAGTATTGAAGCAAAGTTATCACAAAATATTATGCGTGATATGTGGTTAAAAATGGTTCATTTGGCTACCGTTGCTGGCATGACCTGTTTAATGAGAGCCAATATTGGTGAGATAGTACGCACCCCAGAGGGTAGTGAATTTTTGAAAAAATTCTTGCTAATGAATGCAGATATTGCTGCTCATGCTGGCCATCGACCAGATGAAAAATTTCTGCAGACTTATCTCGATCTGTTCTCGCAGAAAGATGCGATGTATGAAGCATCAATGCAACGAGATCTAGAAAAGGGCGGGCAAATTGAGTCGGAGCAAATTCTTGGGGATATTCTCAAAAAATGCCGTGAAGCTGGTTTGCCTGATGCCCTCCATCTTGCTGCATATACCCATGTTAAAGCCTATGAGGAAAGGCGTGCAGCTGGTCGTCTACCAAAAATCCTAGCAAGCTAATATTCATTAGAGGCGGTCTTTGTGAAAATCAAAAGAACTTTTTATATTTATGCACTTGTTATTGCAGCTTGTTGTGGCCTGACAACTGCATTTGCCCAACCGTTTCCCAATAAACCAATTCGATTATTGGTTGGGTTTCCCCCAGGCGGTGCTGTTGATATCATGGCGCGTACTATTAGTCAGCCACTTTCTGAAAAAATAGGCCAACCCGTTATTGTGGAAAATTTACCAGGGGCTGGCGGCAATGTAGCGGCTGATTATGTCGCTCATTCAGACTCAAATGGATATATTTTGCTGATGAGCGCTGTCA
>CAISKC010000220.1 GCA_903885895.1 uncultured Legionella sp. | reverse complement strand
TCCTGTTTTTTAGGGAAAAGTGATCACGATCAGGCGATAATAGGTGATCACGATCAAACGAGAATCACTGATCACGGTAGAACAAGAATGAGTGATCACGATAGGCAAGAATACCCAAGCTCGAACGTGTCAATCCACTATTCAGCTTTGCGCAAAAATAGGAAGTTAATTCGAGCATGAACCTTATCTCATTTTAGGTGTTTTACTTTCCATGGATGACGGCACGCTGACAGTTTTGGCTTTGGATCCTAGTGTGAGACCGTCAAGATGCGCTTTGAAGGCGCCGTAATTGATGCCATGGTGTGATGCGGTATTGAGAATAGCGAAGACGATATGTTGAAAATGCCCTGCACGTTTGTGAATTTCATCTCGATATATTTTGGCTACAATATGAGGATCGTTGTTGAAGTCACCACATCCCCAAGCACCTAAAATAATTTGTTTTTTTCCGCGGTGGATCAACGTATCCAATTGCGCTGCGATACACTGTTGAAGGGATTCTTTGTATTTTTTTATACATTTAGGGTCTTCTTTATCCCATTGATGTATTTCTGTAGAGAAGTCTGGGGCTGCTGAACGTAATTCATAAAAAGGAAAAATGTCATTTTGCGCTAAAAATAGAAAGCTGAGATCTGGCTCTGCTTGAATAGTGTTTTTTCCGCCTACTTCATCAGGGTTATGTTGATCGACCAGGCATTCTGGACCTCTGAAACAGATTCTGGGAACCTCGCTCAAATAAACACGATGTGCATTGGGATTCATCACGCCTGTGCGTTGTGCCAAAATGCGTTGTTCCTCTGGCGACATGATGATTTCGCCCGCAATGAGTTTACTCAAATATTCGTCGTAAGAAAAATCACCATTTTTTGCGTCAAAGCAAACATGTTCTTCTGCTAGAGAGAGGGCGCAGTCACTACGACGCCACATGTTTTCTTCTTGCGCTGCACCGTAACTATTGAGAAAAGCGCCGCCAGGAAAACGTCGACTAGCATTGTTGAGAACTGCGTAAGATTGACCATATTGACGTGTCGCTTCGAGACATGCTGTACCCCAATCTTGCGAGGTGACGCTAACTTCTAATGGAGGTTTGATGCTGTTTTTCTGCCAACTCAGCATATTGTTTTGAGCCTGTGTGACCAAGGTTTGATGTTTTTTTGGATCTAAGATAGTGGTTAACGTGTGTTTTAAACTGTTATATCGCCAATTATCACATGGATAAAATAATTTAAGCCACATGCCGCTCTGACCTTTTGCATAAGCACGCATTAATTTTTGGATAAAATGCGGGTTACTAGAAGCTCCTGTTAGCGGCATGATAGATTTCCTTTTCAGTATTTAGTCACTATTTGCTTATGTTGCGCATATTAGTGAATATTTGGGTTTCTTGCAAGCGTTGTTCCATATATTCTTGCAACATTTTTTGGTTACCAACCGGAATATGCCTTGGAACTTCTTTGATGCGTATTGTGTTTAGCATACCACCATCGTCTTCGATATACAGATCGAGCATACCCGTTTTATCTATGGCGTTGGCATCCTCTAATGTTAAGAAGCGATGATTAGGCGAAAAGATTTTTTCTCGCACGCCCTTCTCAATCACGCTATCCATAATGTCATCACAGTTCAATACGATTTCAATAGAAAATTGACGCTTTTTAAAGTCTGGATTTGAGATTTGGTCAAGAAGCATAGGTTTTGCGAATTCCATCACGCGACCCACAATTTTTCCTGGACCACATACTTCAACGATTTTATAAATATCAGTGGCAAGTGTGGGATGCCAATTTTTTTCCGTGGCCACAATGGTTGTTTCATTATTCGTTGCGGTCATAGACGTAATAGGGTTCCG
>CAISKC010000219.1 GCA_903885895.1 uncultured Legionella sp. | reverse complement strand
TCCTGTTTTTTAGGGAAAAGTGATCACGATCAGGCGATAATAGGTGATCACGATCAAACGAGAATCACTGATCACGGTAGAACAAGAATGAGTGATCACGATAGGCAAGAATACCCACGCAATCGACAAATAAAGGGGTTCATTCACAATCTGTTGTTTTTCAAAGGCTGTCCATCTCTTCCGTTTTTGCGTCAAGTGGATTATTTCAGTTATTTATGTCGCATTGATCATAGTCATACTCCTAGTATTTTGACTAGTTCTTAATTATGACTAGAAGGTCCGGTTATTGAGGGGAGCACTCCATGATGGAGCTCCTCTTGTTCTGGTCACGGCTTTTTCTTACCTCGAAATGCACCGCCTGTAACTTCTTTGTATTCTCTTACTCAGTGATTTAACACGCCATATTGTATATCAAGATTTCTAGCTGCTTCTGTATAACTACAACCTTGCTCTATTACAAGACTCACTGCGTCCTGCGAAAATAGCCTGCGCATCTTTTGATCTAAGTTGAGCTCCAATTATCTCTTAACAGAGTGTATTTATCCATTAGACCATGTCAAGATGTAGTTAAATTTGTGATAAATAATTTCGTGCGGCGTCTTCAAGTGCTTCACGTGCTTGAATAGTTGCTTGCCAACCTAGTAAATTATGAGCTTTGCTAATGTCAATTTGTAAAGAACCGCATAATTGTTGATGCATTGGTTTTTTATTAAGTAGCATTGCTCCTAAAGTGAGTAAGATCATGCGGCATGGAAATAAATAGACTTTTTTATTCATAGCTTTTGCCAAGATTTTTATTAGATCTGGCGTAGAGAGAGCCTCTGTATCGGCGATTAAAAAAGTTTCATTACCAGCATTAGGATGCTCCAGGCAAAGCCTAATAAAATGCACTAAATTTTTTCTGGAAATCATACTGCGTTTATTTTTCACTAATGCTAAAGGTAGTGGGATGGGTAATTCTTGATCAATAAAGTTTAGCAAACGTCTAAAATTACCCGGTGCATTAGCCCCGTAAACTAATGGAGGCCGAATAATCACAACTTCCAAATTTGATTCTTTTGCTAAAGCTTTTAGCCCAATCTCAGCTTCTAATTTAGACAAAGCATAATTGGTTCGTGGTGCTACATTATCTAATTCCGTTAATAAGGTATCATTTGTGGCGCTACCATAAACACCAATTGAACTTATATAAATAAAGCGTTTAATTCCAAAAGTAATCGCTTGTTGCGCAAGATGTAAGGTACCATCAACATTTATTTTGCGAAAAACTGTCGAATCCTGATTGGTCTCATTAAGAATATGAGCATGTGCAGCAGCATGAATGACTACAGAGCAGTCTTCAAATGCTGCAAACCAATCCGTACTTGAAGAAACCTCCTGAATATAAACATAGGTAACACGTGGATGAGGTGGTAAAGCTTGTTGTTTTCTAACGGCAACAATTAAGGAGTACCCTTCTTCGAGCAAATGCTTAACCAACTCTTGACCTATAAATCCGGTGGCGCCAGTTACTAATATTCTCAAAGTGATAGTCCTTGTAAATAGTTTAAAAAAGATTAGGATGTTTCCCAAACTGTATCATTAACAGATCAACGTAATATGTCCAATCATAAAATGGTACTTCAAGTAAACGAGAAAGCATTTGATTATTCAAACTTGAGTTTTTTGGTCGTTGGGCTGGCAATGGATATTCTGCAGATGAAATAGCATGAATTTGCTTGCTACTCAGTTTAAGTCTTATATCATTCTCTAATGCTTTATCAATAATATAACGGGAAAATGCATGCCAATTTGTCACTCCCGATGGAGTTAAATGATAAAGACCATTTTGCAATGTTTGCATTTGGCATTTTCGAATCATCATCGTAGTTATATTAGCGATAAAATCAGCTGTAGTAGGTGTTCCAAATTGATCGCTCACAACGTTGATACTATTTCTCTCTCTTGCTAATTTCAGAATGCTCTTAACAAAGTTTTTTCCTATAGCAGAAACAACCCAACTGGTTCGAAATATTAAGTAATTACAACGACTATGAATAATTGCTTGTTCACCTGCAAGTTTTGAAGCCCCATAAATATTTTGTGGGTTAGTGCTATCTGTTTCAAGATATGGAGTCGATTTTAATCCATCAAAAACATAGTCCGTAGAATAATGTACCAGCAATGAGTTATGTAAATAAGCATAGTTTGCGAGCAAAGCAACAACCTTGTGATTCAATAGATAAGCAATATTTTGGTTGCTTTCAGCTTTATCCACTGCAGTATATGCGGCTGCATTAATAATGATTGTTGGTTTTTGAAAAATCAAAAACCTTTGCAATGATAATAGGTCTTCCAAGTCAACTTCTTTGCGACCAATAGCAGTAACATTGTCTAAGTTGATAAGTGTTTTTTGAAGCGCTGTACCAACTTGACCATTTTTCCCTAACAATAAAATTGACATTTTTTATAATCACAAAAGTTTAGTTCGATTTCTAAAAGTATCATTAATAAATTTTAAATGAAAATCACAAATATCTATTTTAACCATGAAGCTGGCACAGCATATAACATAGAATCCATTCCATTTTCGTCCAATGATCTGAAAAAAAATTGGCAGTTTGAGAAGTTATTTAATAAAAAATTGTATATATCAGTTACATCTGGGGCGCGGTGATACACACTTACTGCAATAACAGACTGACCGGTTTGAATTGTTTTTTGACAGCCGAAAAGAGACTCCATTTCAGCCCCTTCTACATCAAATTTAATAAAATACGATCTATTTAGATCCAATACATCATCTAGTGCGATGACTTCAACTGCTAAATTGCCTGATTCTGATGTATGTGAAGAAGCGTTACCCAATGTTTGGAATTTTATTGTAGATTTTTCTTTGCCTATCGCACACTGATTAAGAGTAATTGCTTTTTGTTTCGATTCAGACAAAGTATTTACATAGTGTTGTAGCAAAGCGAAATTTTTAGGATCGGGCTCAAATGCGGAAATTTTAGGTAAATGAAAAGGATTGTGTTGAAAAAGCTTTTGAATGGTGTCTCCCTGATAAGCACCTGCATCAACAAACTGTATTTGACTGGGATATTTTACCCATTCAGTTAGAAAATAATCCTGTTCTCTTGGAGCTGCTGTATATGAAGGATCCAAACTTTTTTGAGCGTGAAAGAAAGCCAGAGAATGTTCTTTAGAAATTGAATCAATAAATTGATGCGCTAATTTTTCCTCCGTATCATTATCTATCATTTCAGATGTTTGCTCATTAAAATAATAAAATGAAACTTTTGG
>CAISKC010000218.1 GCA_903885895.1 uncultured Legionella sp. | reverse complement strand
TTCTATATGTTCTGACATCAATTAATTCCTTCTCAAAGCAGGGTATTATAGCAAATTGTGCTTTTTATGAAAGGTTTGTAATTTACTTATGTGATTTTACAGAGGCTGCTCCCCTGCTTCGCTTTGTCTACTATGTTATAAAATAGTAGACACAGAAAAATCTATGAAATATACTGTCTATTAAATCGTGTTTAATGCCATTAGTAGACGAGTTGTCTATTAATCGATTTAGGAGACACTTATTCAATGAGACTTTTTGGATATGCTCGAGTTTCGACCAACCAACAATCGCTCGACATTCAAATGAAAGCATTGGAAGAAGCAGGGGTGCAAACTCATCGTATTTTTTCAGATAAGGCTACCGGTAGCAATAGTGATCGTAATGGCCTACAGATGCTTCGTCTAAAAGTTGAGCATGGCGATGTTGTCCTTGTTAAAAAGCTAGATAGGCTTGGACGAGACACCGCAGATATGATTCAGTTAATTAAAGAGTTTGACACCATGGGCGTCTCTCTTCGTTTCCTTGATGATGGGATCAGCACAGAAGGCACTATGGGAAAAATGATAGTAACCATATTAACCGCTGTTGCCCAAGCCGAACGTGAACGAATTTTAGAGCGCACCAATGAAGGCCGTACTGAAGCCAAGCTCAAAGGAATACAATTTGGTCGCAAACGTAGAATCAATCGAGAGAAAATTACAGAACTTTATGCCTCTGGTGTAAGCGCCACTAAAATAGCAAAAGAGCATGGAATTGGCCGTTCAACTATCTATAAACTTCTCAAAGAAGCTGAAACAACATAAGATTTAATTTTAAAAGCTACTCATTATATATATAGTATATATGGAGGCGTATGATACCTGGGTTTCTCGCTCCATCATTTTTTCACTCGTTTGATTGTGACACACATTCAGCCTTTCATGCTGTGCGTTTTGAAAAAGGAACTAGGTATTACACTATTATTTTGGATAAAGACTTGTTTGATGACTGGGTTGTTACAATCGTAAACGGTAGGATCGACACTAAACTTGGTAAGATTAGAAAAATCGCATTCTCTTGCTTTTCCGATGCTTTCGACCAATTTATCACTACCACAAAAACTCGGACTAAACGCGGATACTCCCTAGACTCTTATAAGACATGGGATCCACTTGTAGCAACTATAGACAGGAAAAAACATCATGTTTGAATTTGAAATAATGGTAACCGGTTACAGCATAGCGGTCGCCGCAGTTTCCATTACTATATATAGATTTGTTAGCAAGAAACAGCTAAATAAAATTAACAGCGAGTTATCTGCCATAAAAAAAGGATTAGAAAATGTAGGAGCAGAAATTAAGAGGCTTAAAATGGATTTTGATAAAAAATCAAACAACAAATCAGGCAGCTAAAATCAATTTAAAATTACATTGCGTTAAGTGTTTTTTTTAGAGTACTATAATCTCGTTGTAAGGATATTACTATATTTATAGGAGATAAAAAATGTTACATATTCAGTTGGAAATCGTTGAAGAAAATCCTATCGTAAACACCATGGCTGTTGAAGGATAGTAATATTGCTTTCCCTGGCACTTGTTCAGGGAAAGCAATTTATTTAAAACCTCTATTATGAATAATGATCTATTTACTGCAATCCCAGACATCAAAAATTCTGACGAACTTAATTTGACTGCTAAAAAAATAATTTGTGACAAACTCTCGTCAATCCTAGGGCAAATTGCAACACAACTAAAAACCGACTTAACTCATGAAATAGGTGCATTGAGAGCTACGTCTTCTGGACTACCAAACCCCGCCTTATTTCATTATTACTTTAAATTAAAAGATTCTATAGCAAAAGGAAATCTAGACGACATTCTTGATACTATCAGCTTAATTGCTAACGAATCTCCATCGGTAAAAAGATCCAACCCAAATTATCCAGACGTTCTTTCTGCTATTAACAGTGAATGGGAAAAAAACTTACTCAGTGATAGCGTTAGAAAAGACTCCATTTCTGAGTTTGGGATGGAAAATAAGTTTGAACTTGTGCGGCCTCTTTTCAACGAACAATTGATTCACCAAACAACGTACATAATCACCGCACTCAATATTCTAAAAGAAGTAGACCCAACACATTATTATTCCGCCATTGACAAACTTATTGCCATTAAGGTATTTGAAGGAACAGTCAGAGGATTCAGTTTTCAAGCAGCGTATGGAAATATCTATATTCGAATACCTGAAGATAAGACAACCTCTGTCGCGTACTACCTAGAACATATTGTACATGAATGCGCTCATCAGCATTTATTTGCACTTCAATTACTCGACCCTGTTGTGCTAAACGACAAAACGCAACTATTCAATGCACCTATTAGAAAACAACAAAGACCGATGGATGGCATATTTCATGCATGTTTCGTTTTAGCAAGGATGGTTAGGTGTTTTAGCAAAACTCACGATCATCTTGGCAGTGACTATAACTCTGATTTTTTAGGCAGAATTAATGGATGGTTTGAGCATAGTTATAATACTGTCAAAGAACATGCTATTCTATCAGAGAAAGGCAAAAGAATTTTCAATTCTTTTAGAGATTGCGCTTACGATTAATAATAAGGTTAAAAAACCATGAAACGGAATGTGCTTGTACTAGGCGGTACAGGTTATTTTGGAAGAAACTTGGTTTCACTTCTTGTAAACAATGGTGACAACGTTTGTGTTGTCACCAGAGGCAATGCTCCAACCAATCCAGCGTGCAAATTTGAAAAATTTGATAGAGATCAAAATATTCCATTTCATACAAATCAATACTGGGATGTTGTTTATGATCAAAGCTGTTACCGCGCAAAAAGCTTAACTAACTTTCAACTCCTTATGAAAAATTGTGGCATTTATGTCTTGACCTCATCACAAGCTGTATACCCACCGGAACTAGAGCTGCCAGAAGACCTAAATTGCAGCCAATTTACCGATAGAATCAACCATTATGGCCTTGAAAAACTACAAGCCGAATCATTTGTAAAGTCCCATGCAAATGAATATATTATTCCTCGTTTTCCTGTCATTGTTGGCAAGAATGATAGTAAAAAAAGGTTGCAACATCTGATTAAGAAAATATCCTCTGGCTCGATAGAGGTTTCCTCAACAAATCCTTTATTACAGATGATCGACGAGTATGATGCCGCAAAAGATCTTTTCAACCTATCTTTAAAAGGTTTCAGAGGAGCTATTAATTTGGCCTCTGAGAAATCTATATCCGCAGAAGAATTGATCACAATGATTGCAAAAATATTAAAAGTTTCAACAAATATTTCATGGATAGATAATTATAAATACGAGCCATTCGACCTTTTAAAGTCAGAAAGCAAAACTCTTCGCCTAGACCATCAGAAAAATCTGGGTTTACAACATCAAAATTTAGAAGACATTTTACATAGATTCTGTTTAGATTTTATGAGCACAACTCATCATGATTACAATTAAAAAACTCTTATCAATACCAACAAATGTTTGGATAATTTTATTCGGAACTTTTTTAATTAATGCCGCATATTGGATGAGCTGGCCATTTTTAGCAATGATTTTACACTCTAAATACCATTTATCTTCATCAATGATCGGAGCTGCATTAAGCTTCCCCCTCGCATTTTCAACAATTTTTGGCATTTATTTGGGTAATATTGCAGACAAAATTGGCAGAAGCAAAATCATGATCATTGGTTGCTTCTTATCATTTTGTGCCTATATCATTTTTGCATATGCTGAAACATTGTCCCTTTATATGGTAGCCATTTGGCTTGCAAACATAGGTCGCTCAATACTTGAGCCAGCTAGTAAATCCATATTCGGTGATATCGTTATCAGTGAGAACCGTGCGTCTTGTCAACAATTACGATATTTTTTTGTAAATCTTGGAGCTGCTATAGGCCCACTTTGTGTTGCTTACATCGGACTTGCAGCAAAACAAGTAACTTTTTTAATTACTGCTATAGCATATGTAATATATGCACTTTTATTGGTATTGATTTTTATCTCTCAAAAAAACTCAAATGTATACCCCCAATAATCCCACCTATTCTTAACTAATTTTATCGTTAAACTTACCTGGTAATTTCAATCAACCAAGAGGTGAGTAAATGACAATCGAGGCCGATGTAATAGAGTCCACAAAAATGAAACAGTTGAACGCCA
>CAISKC010000217.1 GCA_903885895.1 uncultured Legionella sp. | reverse complement strand
ATACATCCAATCACGGTGATTCAACTCGTTATACACAATATCGATATTTTTTTCAGCGCAATAATTCAACAGTTGATCATAATCTTTTTCTCTAAATTGTTTTACTTGCTGTAGTGCATCAGCATTGGTTAATTCGCTAATATCAATATTGAGCTGTTGCATAGCAAAATCTGGATGCAACATGCAAGGATAAAATGAAGTAACTCCGTTGATTTTTTCTAGTTGTTTGATACATTGAACAGATTCTTCAAATCCAGATGGATGATTTTTAATGTGCCCATGGGCATTAGTTTTAGTAATAGGGTTCGTAGATAGCGGAACCCATTGTTGAGTATTTACTACATAGTATTGGGTCTTGCCCGATAAAAAATGTAGGCTCCATTCTAAAAAAGTGCATCCAGTACTGAAAGCACTAGTGACACAAATAATTTTATTCATTAAAATTGATCAGGCCAATCTCGCCACAGAGCATGTTGGATATCGCCACTGACAAATTGATTAAAACTACGATGCTTGTCTTCGAGATCGCCTTTGAGTGGTGCCACTCTATGAAATGCCTCATCAATTTGAGCCATGTTCTTGAACTCCATCATGATAAACCACTCAGGCATGTCGGCCACACTACGAAAGCCCATTTTACAACGAGTAATTCTAAATGATTCCATTTTGCCTTCGTCGACCAATTGCTGTAAAAAACCTCGCATGTTTGTAGCAAATTCTAAGTCAGTTAACTCACCTTCTTTGTTTGCCCATATTGTATAAATGTCTGCCACTGTGGATTCTCCTGGTAAGTAGTAATATAGGGTTATTTAAATGAAAATAAAGTTTGATCATAATTTTGGCCACCAAGAGCAAGGCGAGTTTTTTCACTTTGACTGCGAGCTCATTGATGTTGCCGCAGAAGAATACAATGCAGCCCTGGAAATGGGATTTTTACAAACCATTGAACACAATCAAGTTAAGTGGTATCAAAGTCGCAGCACCAGAGTTACAACATCGGCAACCAACTACGAGTTAATGTCAGATGCTACAATATTACTGGATCCTACACCGGGTCAGTTTACAGAAATGGATCATATCTACACTGCCTACTGCTACTACAAAAAATTTAAAAAATACTTCGAAGTTGGACAACGCCTGCCCACAGATCGATTTATGGCCTACTATCAAAACAATGTATTTGTGGCCTGGGCAAAGTTGAGACATTATACAGATCAAGCCATCGAGACCAGTCTGTTTGTTTGGGATTATAGTTTGCCTGCTACAAAATTAGGCACACGCAGTCTTGAGCACGAAATTGCCTGGGCCAAACAAGCTGGCTACGAGTATGTTTATCTAGGCCCTGGCTATGAACGAAGTTCAGTGTACAAAGCCGACATGCAGGGATTTGAATGGTGGACCGGCGATGTCTGGAGTCTAGACGTAGATCAGTATCGTTGGCTATGCCGTAGAGATAGTAAAACTAAGTCTGTTGCGGAGCTATACGATTTATAATTTAATTTCTAGTAGGAAAGAAGTCTTGCATAATGCCTTCTCGATGTAAATCACTAGTTACACAATGTATACCACCGTCCCAAAAATATCGATGTCTTAACGGTACAACATGTGGAGTTATTCCGTAACGGCTTAGAGCATCAAACGTTTTTTTATTGTAACTAAACACCATGACATTTTTTGGGTCAATGATCAGCATGTTGACATCGAACACAGTTTCTTCTACATACCCAGTCCAGTGCCCTAACCATTGTTCGACTGTATCTACTACATCTTGATCGTTTTCAAATCCGGGTATCCACCATTTTCCTTGATTTTTCTTTTTTAAATCCAAAAATGGCTTTACTTTATCCCAACTTTGCCCAGGCAAATAAACCACTTCCCATCCTGGAAAAGATTTGGCATAAGTAGGAATGTCTTTAAGACTTATAATTAATCCAGGAGTAACTGGGCAGTAAGTTCCATCTCCGTGTCCTCCAGTGTTAATTATGTGGTTGCGAGTATTTGTAAATTCTAAATTAACACGCCTAGCCAGTTCAGCGGTATCTTCTATATAGTAACGAGTTCCAAAATATAAATCTTTACCAATGCGAGAAACCATAGCACCGTTGATATGACCACCGTCAGCACTGCCCTCAAACCCTGAGATAATTTTATTTCCTTGGTCGGCTATGTGTTGATATATGTGATGATATTCTTTTGGAATAAACAAATTAATATCTAATTTGTGAATATTAATACATTCATCAATGATATTTTTGGGTAATAGTTTAAATTCTTCATAAGAACGACACTCAGGCCAAGACTGATCTTTTATTTTATTATAAACATCTTCAAAACTATAACAGTGATAATTAAAATAAAATTTTTCTCCAATCATAGCAGTATAATCTCTAGGAGTCATTGGAGGAGGTTTATATTTTCCATCTGTAAAAGTACATTCTGGCAAGTCTGGTCTTAGAATTTTTACCCCAAATT
>CAISKC010000216.1 GCA_903885895.1 uncultured Legionella sp. | reverse complement strand
GTCGCCTTGGTGAGCCTTTACCCCACCAACTAGCTAATCGGACGCAGGCTATTCTTAAAGCGCCAGGCCCGAAGGTCCCTAGCTTTACTCCTCAGAGCATACGCGGTATTAGCCTGAGTTTCCCCAGGTTATCCCCCTCTTTAAGGTATATTCCTACGCGTTACTCACCCGTTCGCCACTCGCCGTCCATCTAGCAAGCTAGATCCCGTTGCCGTTCGACTTGCATGTGTTAGGCATGCCGCCAGCGTTCAATCTGAGCCAGGATCAAACTCTTCAGTTATGATTCCTCGACTAATGAACTTCCTTGCGGATCTTCATCAATCTCTTTTTAGCTCTCGCTAACGTGCGTAACAGTCTTTCAACTATTCCGACTTCTTTGTATCTCTCTCAGGTTTCGACGCTTCTTAAGCGCCCACACAGTTTGTCTTCTCTATTTTTAATCAACTCGCCCTTTGCGACGTTCGGCTATTCTATGAGGATGCTTAGCACTTGTCAAATGGATTTTGCATGTCTTGTGAAAATAACTAATCTCGTTTACTTTATAAAAGAAACCGCTCACAATCTTAAGAACTCATATAGATCATTTCTGTAGTGAATTATGACTAAATTCTTATCTATACCGAAAGCCATTCTTTTATATTGCATCATGCTTTTTTCTGCAAGCAGCATGGCAACTGATACCTGTGCCAATCAAGACAATATTCTTTCTCTGATCAACCGTCCGACTATTGCGGTGAGTCCTTGTGTGGTATCTGAGAAGCATTTACTTACTGAGTTTGGTTTCGAACACCGTGAACTCGTTGTGGGCTCTTATGCAAATGTATATCCCGATACACAATTTCGCCTTGGCTTAGGTCACGACTCTGAACTGTATGCCTATGCGCCAGTCTATGTTGACAATCACGCGCCACCTTTTAAAGGGAATACAACCATTGGCGTGGGTGGCAAACATGTTTTTTTAGAAAAAGATCCCATCGTTCTTTCGATTGATGCGCTCATCTATCCTGCTGGCGGGAGTGTTTATTATGGATTTCAAACAACAGGAGGCCGTATAAATGGCATAGCTAACTATTCTATGGACCCATGGAGTCTCACACTCATGCTCAGCGTCATGTATCAAAGCCAACCTTATAACGTACCCAATCAAACCTTTACAGCCTTCGGGCCTGATCTAGTATTAAGTTACTCACTTAACCCAGATATGTATGTTTTTGCAGAAGTTTATGGACAAAACAAGGTGAGTCCTACTCTAGGTAGCGCTTTTAACTTTGATGGGGGCCTGGCTTTTCTAATTCGCAACAACATCACATTAGATAT
Organism: uncultured Legionella sp.; assembly: GCA_903885895.1. GTDB lineage: Bacteria > Pseudomonadota > Gammaproteobacteria > Legionellales > Legionellaceae. Next base: position 18,480 of record CAISKC010000216.1, on the reverse strand, counting down.
AGAAGCATCCAGTCGTATCTACGGACTATTAGGCCAATTTAACAATTACATTGGGTTTGGTGGTGCTGTTCAATTATAAAGACTATTAGCAATGTGACGATGAGTTGGAACATGAGCCGTGCCAGGAGATCCGTCGTGACGCTCTGGATGACGCGCCGCAACGAATTATCAACCGACTCTATTCAGCTTCAATCACTATCTTCGCAATACGATGCTTACCCACTTGAATAATAAGTGCGTCATCTTTCCTCAGCACTATCGCAGCATCTGAAACTTTTTCGCCATTGACTCTCACCGCGCCTTGCTTTATCAAACGGATAGACTCCGAAGTGCTAGCAGTTAAGCCTGCTAATTTTAACAATTGCGCAAAACTAGTGTTAGCTTCACAGACCACAGATTGCGTTGGCAAATTATCTGGCAATTCTTTTTTTTGAAATCGCTCAATAAAGTTTTGCACTGCTTTTTTAGCTTGGGAGGCATCATGAAACTGGGTTACTAATTCCTCAGCAAAATCTAATTTGACGTCACGCGGATTACGACCATCCAAAACTGCCGCTTTGATATCAGCTAATTCAGCGGCAGTTTTGCGACTAAGTAATGCCATATAACGCCACATCAACTCATCCGATATGGACATAATTTTACCAGTCATAATATCTGCCGGCTCAGTAATTCCGATATAGTTATTCAAAGACTTCGACATCTTTTTCACACCATCTAACCCCTCAATCAAAGGGGTCATCATCACAACCTGAGGTTCTTGTTTATAATGACGTTGCAGCTCACGCCCCATCAACAAATTAAATTTTTGATCACGTCCGCCACACTCCACATCAGCATGAAGGGCCACAGAATCATAACCTTGTAATAAGGGATATAAAAATTCATGAATCGCAATGGGTTGGTTCGCAGCATACCGCTTCGCGAAATCATCTCGCTCCAGCATTCTGGCCACTGTAGTGGTAGCAGCGATACGAATCAAATCTACTGCCAATAACTGGTGTAACCAAGCTGCATTAAAAACCACTTTGGTTTTATCTGGATCAAGTACTTTAAATGCTTGTTGTTGATACGTGATAGCATTCGCCGAAATTTCATCCAAGCTTAATGGTTTGCGGGTTACGTTTTTGCCAGTAGGATCCCCAATCATGGCAGTAAAATCACCAATTAAAAAAACCACCTCGTGACCAAGGTCTTGAAATTGCCGTAATTTATTCAAGAGCACAACATGCCCCAAATGAATATCAGGCGCCGTAGGATCAAACCCAGCTTTCACTTTCAATGGTTGACCACGTTGCAGTTTCTGCTGCAACTCTTCGGGTAATAAAATTTCCTCACACCCACGCACCAACTCAGCATAAGACGTATTGTCTAAGTCACTATGCTTTGCTTTTTTGGGTTTGCTTACCTTCTTTGATGCGCTTTTCTTAACATGAACCTCTGAGTTTTTTTTATCAAATAATTGTGGTGCGTCCATAACATAAACCTTATTAATAATGTATAAAACCATCATACTATTTGCACTAATTAATAACAAAAACAGCAAAAAAATCAGGTTTTTCTATCTCTACTGTTGACCTAATAGCACTCTAAAGGTATCTTAGCCCGGATGATTTATTCTCAACCACAGCCAATTGTCCTTACCTACCTATACACACAGAGTGGTATTAGATGATGGCAATTCACTCAATGAAAACATCAGTATACACTTTCGGCAGCAAAGGTTAAACATGGAAAAAACACAACATCGCCCTATTAATCAATATAAGCTTTGGGCTTTTGTTTCCATATTGTTAAGCTGTGCCTTGATGATTTCACTGAGCATCAATTTATCTCACACTCACAAATCAAAATATATCTCTCAACCCTTGGCATTACCAGAAATCGATGCAGAACCACTTTCTGCAGAAGACACAGAAGAAGATACGGGATGGAGAACGCTGACAGCACGCAAAGACGACACATTGGGGCGCATTTTCAAACGTGAAAAACTCAGCCAACAAACGCTGCTAGCCATTTTACATGCGAATCCCTATGCAAAAAGAATCACGAACATAAAACCAAATCAGTCTTTTCAGATTATGATTCATGATGATATTTTGGAAAAAATTATTTTTCAATACAGCCCCACACAACTATTAATCATCACTTTAGAAAACAATCATTATGTAACAAAAATCAAATCACGCACGATGGATACACACAATGAATACTTCACAGCAACCGTAAAAGGTTCCTTGTATGGTACGGCCGCGCGCATGAAAATCCCGTCTAAATTAATACGGCAAATGGTGGCCATTTTTAATTGGGAGTTTGATTTTGCCAAAGATGTCCGTGCTGACGATCAATTTAGCATTCTGTATCAAGCGCAGTATATTGATGACAAACTCGTCAATACTGGCGACATTCTTGCCGTATCTTACACAACACGTGGTCATGCTTATCAAGCAGTTCGTTATCGAACGCCCAATGGGGGATACGATTACTATTCACCCAGTGGCAATAGTCTAAAACAAGCTTTTTCCCGTTACCCATTGCAATTTACGCATATTAGCTCCACTTTTAGCTTATCGCGCTATCATCCTAGTTTGCACTATAACCGGCCGCATAAAGGGGTAGATTTGGCTGCACCGATTGGAACGCCAATCCGCGCAACAGGTGATGGGAGAATTATCCATATTGGCCGCCAAAGCGCCTATGGCAATATGATTAAAATTCAACATTCATCCATGTACACTTCGTTGTACGGTCATCTATTGCGTTTTCAAAAAGGATTATCGCAAGGTGCTTACGTCAAACGTGGACAAATAATCGGGTATGTCGGTCAGTCTGGATTAGCCACCGGTCCACATTGTCACTATGAATTTCATGTGAACCAACAACCTAAAAATCCAACGACTATTGCTTTACCACGAGCCATGCCCATTGCTCGTGAATATCGACAAGCCTTTCAAATGCATGCGGGTAATTTACTCGCTAGTTTGAAATTATATGAATCAGGTTATAATATTGCATCAGGCAAACACCGCGCCTCCTCACATACCGGATAAGTCATGTTCCTAGGGCAAATCAGCTTAAATCTTTCTTTTTTAATCTATATGTTTCTCTACTTGCCTCAAATTATCCATAACCAAAAGCAAGACTCTTTAGATGGACTCAGTATTGGGATGCATATAACCCTATATCTGGCTTATTTTTTAGATTTGATCTATGGATTTGGCACCCAGTTACCCTGGCAATACCTGACTGTATCCAGCATAGGGTGGTTACTTTTAAACGTACAACATGTCCAGCTTATTAGGTATTTCAGACAAACCAGCTACTGGGTTGGTCAAATTGTTTTTTGTTTCCTGCTTCTTTCGCTTAGCGCGCTATTGGTATACAGTATCAGTCAAAGCCCTTTTTCTAATTTGATCATTCTCTATTGCGGATATCTGTCTCAAATCGGTTTTGTCATAGCCTTTGTGCCACAAATTTTAAAATCACAGCGTTTAAAATCCGCGCAATCAATCAATGTCATATTTATACTGCTTAATTTCTTGTTGGTTGCACTTGATTGTATTTCTGCTTGGCAGCTCGGATGGGGCTGGCCAAACAAATTGGGCCCATTGCTAGGTATCTTATTGACGGGTATTCTCATGCTGCAATATCGCAGATATCGGGTTGGTTAATCTATTCAAGGCTTAAGAGCAGCCTTGTATTTCTCAACTTTAACCATTTTTGCACATACATTTGGCTAGTTTTATACATTTTATTGGGAATACATCAGTTCGAGACGTGTGATATGCACGCTCCTAAGACTGAGTGCTCCCCTCATTTTTAACAAACAAAGCTAAGTGCCTTGCACGACTATGTCACCGTTTCAACTTCTTTTTAAAAAGGAGGAAATCACTCAGTCCTCATGGCGAACGGCTCTGAGAAAATGGCTAAAGCCGTAGAGAAAGGAATGCCTCTTTCATCAAATTTGCTTTCTATTTCTCCAAGAAAAAATGCAGATAGAACATTGCAACACTTAGAAGAAGCACTGACGCAACAATCCCCCGGTGCTGATTCTGCAGTTAAAGTTCAAAACGAACCACCGCAGCTCTCATACTCTTAATTTCTGATAATTAATTGGTAACTTACTAAAATTTGTTTGCATCATTTTAAGGTCTGACAGGAGGCATTGAATGACAACCTCGTTCTACTCTTTCTGCTTCTTTTAATTATGTGCATTTTTTTCCTTACGAAACAAATGAGTTCTTTATTCTTAAATTATAGAGATTGTTTTGAGAAAGTTAGAACAAGCATTCTTTCTATTTCCGCTTAGACACATACCGTTGTTCACTAGGGGCCTCTAAGATGGTGGTCAATTCGTCTACCTTTCTTCTGCACTTCATATCCATTGGATCTTTAGCAAGAACTTTTTGATACCAAGATAAAGCTACAGCATACTCTGGCACGTCACTTTTCTCATAAGCGTCAGCCAAACAGTACATTGCTCTAACATGTCCTTTTTTTGCGGCATGAGTTAAATATTTTATCCCTTTTGGTTTGTTCACTGCTTCACCGCCTATACCATCAAACATCAACATACCTAGACTGGTAAATCCTTTGATAAATTTTTTCTCGCAAGCACGCTTATAATAATCACGCGCACTAATGACATCACCAGCCTTATGCGCTGCAATCCCGCTTTCATATAGCGTCTCTCCATCTGGTGACGCAGGACGAAAAGCTTCAAGACGATCAACTATTTCATATGGTTTAGGACGAGTATGTTCATCATGCCCCCAACAGGCTTCAATAAGTTCCTTCATTGGAGTATCTGATGGTGTTTCTGGTCTTCTTCCTGCACCGACTCTCTCTATCGTCCTGTGCTCTGTCATATCCTCATATGGCAAACGCTGTGTCATTAATGTCCATAATAACAGCCCAAAACTATACACATCAGAAGCAGGTGTTAATTGCTTGCCAAACTGCCATAATTCCGGCGCTTGCCATCGGACATCTTGTGTTCTGCGAATGCTGGTAAGACTCATCACATTAGTCTGAACCAAACCAAAATTCATCCATTTGGCTTGAGAATAACGATTAACGCCAACACTTTCAGGCCGAATATCTCCATGCACTATTTTTTCATCATGCAAATACATCAATCCTTTTGCCAAATCTTGTGCGATTAGAATACGTTCTTCCAAACTTAAATCGGTTAAAATTCCTCCTAAATGACCACGCTCTATCACAGAACTCACAAAGCATAAACGTCCTTTTTCAATACAAGCACCACGAAGAGGCATGATATGGTCATGACGCAAACGACTCATAACTTTTATTTCTCGCATAAATTGTTGATGAGCAACATCTGTATCCAAATGCTCCAACATTTTGATGGTCACTGCATCTCTACGCCATTTCCCATGATACAGATTACCTGTATCACTTTCGAGAATTCTGCGCTCTATGATTAAATCAAAAAAATCAACTAATAAATAACCTGGTAAAAAAGATTTTTTCGGTTCTACTACCTCTCTAGAAACAGGTAGACTAGCAGCGGTCACACGCTCTACTACCGATGCCATTTGTTTAGCCATAATCTGCTCAATATCTTGCAGGTTTAACTGAGTTTTCTGCAATTCTCTAAAATTATTATTTAATGCTGTAAGCAATTCTTGTTGCTCACGCGCTCGATCCCGTGCATAGTTAAGACGATCCTCCTCTGTATCCTCCAATTGTTGCACCGTCAAACCTACGTGCAGCTCTGGTAAAAGCTCTAGGATACGATTGTTACATTCTTCTATCTTTGACTCATGAGTACCACCACAAACCACACGCTCCAGAATCCCCATTTTATTAATGTTTTCAATCAATTTGACCGCAACTTCTAATTGTGCTTTCAATGCCAGCAAACTAGCGATATAACGTTGCGAATCAACTAATTTTAAGCCTTGTAATGCACACACAATTCTCTCAACTTTTCGTAATAAACGCTGGAGCTCGACTTGGTTTTTTTTAACCAAGTTCACTCGATTCCGAATCACTCCTACAATTTCAATGATCTCTCTCAAAATTACTATTGCCGACATAGTATTCTCTCTAATCAAGTTGACATTATTTACTGAAATACCGTCGGTCATGAGGTGCTTCAATCTGCTCTAACTCTTCAGCTATCCATTTTACATTTTCTGGGCGCCTTGTGGGTTTGGGTTCCCAACAAAATCTGATTAATTCTGCATATCTAGGTGGTGCGTCCCGTGGGACTTCTGCACGTTCTCCTTCCGATATCCATTTCATGATTAATGCTTCTTTAGCATGCGAAACATCTTCAAAAGGTGATTTATGAGTGAGAAGTTCCCATAATATCCAACCTAGTGCATAAATATCACTTTTAGTTGTGCATGTGCCAGAAGACTCCAATAATTCAGGGGCTTGCCAGCGCGTTGTACCAAGTACAGTTGTACTTGATGAGCAACTAGACTCAGTTTTCACTTTTGCCAATCCAAAATCACATAATTTAGCTCGCTTACAATCCTCATCCAAAAGCACATTCAGACTCTTTAAATCTCTATGAATGACACCATTTTCATGCAAATAATACAAACCATCCGCAATATTACAAGCAACCGATAATTTAACCGCCCATGACAATTCCCGGTTGCTATGCAACACATGATGCAAGGAGCCACCTGCCATGTATTCCATGACCATGCTATACTGGCCTGGCTCCGTACATATTCCCCACAATTTCACAATGTTCGGGTCTCGTAATGCCCCATGTATACTTGCTTCTTTTCGCAACGAAAGCAGCGCCTGTTCTGACAAACCTTGTGCACTCAACACTTTCACAGCCACTTCTTTTGTATTATATATTCCGAAATAAACCTTTCCGAACCCTCCGCTGCCTAGCAGTCGATCACGACAGATAGACAATTCAGATGAGGGTATTAGTGACACGTTAATCACTACTTCTTTCTCAGCCGTAAGCGATCCACGAGATTGTTTTTGTTTATGCCGACTACTATCTAAAAAGATTTGACAAGCATTCAATGTCATTTGTGCATATTCTTCTGTGCTAGCTAAAGCACTCAAAAGTTCCATCGCACCATTATCAATCATGATGGCTTGGTTAATAGGTTGATCAGCCAAATTACACAACCCACCTGCAGCACATTTTCTTACATCAGGACCAGGATCTTTTAGCAAGGCCACCAAGAGGACGATACCTCCAATTTTTCGGATAGCATCTTGGTTTGTTGGGTTACCATAAGTCAAATTACACATTGCCTTAGTGGCATATCGTCTCACCACTCTATCAATATAAGCTAGTAAAGGTACCAAGAGGACAATACCTCCAGCTTCTCGGATAGCATCCTGATTTGCCAGGTTATTACATGCCAAATTACACAAAGCTCTTGCAACCCATTGTATTACTTCAGTATCAGTATCAGTATCTTTTAATAAAGCTATTAACGAAACAACTCCTCCGACGTTTCGAATAACATCTTTGTTTGTTAGATTCCTATGAGCCAAATTACTTAAAGTCAATGCTGCGTATTTTCTCACCACTGTACTAGCATCCTCTAATAAAGCTACCAATGGGACAATACCTCCGGCCTCCCGGATAGCATTTTGATTTATTAAAATTTTAGCCAAATCACAGAGTGCCCTCAACGCATTTATTCTTATCGCTGTACTCCGATGAGATAATTTAGCAATATTATCTTCGATTTCCACCATATCACCGGATGGTATTAAAATTTCTGATTTAAGGGGTTTACCCATTGCTGAATTCTCCAGCCAACCTTGTGGTCGTTTTGTTTTTTCTGAAGAGTAATCTAAACTCATTATTCTTGAGCTAGAATGAGCATGCGTCTCAAATTCAGAATCCGTGGATGACATAGAAGCTTTGCTTGTAGTGTTGGAAGATAGCTGTCTATCAGATTGCTTTTGTTGATACAACCTACTGTCTAAAAATGATTGGTAAGCCTCTAAGGGATCGTCTACAGTGTCAGCTAAATAAATCCACAGTTCCATTGCGCAATTATCAATCCTTATGCCTTGGTTAATGGGCTCCAACACAACCAAGCTGCACAAAATCGCAGCAGCATTTTCACTTGCATCAGGGTCAACATCTTCTAGCATGTCGACCAATGAAGCCCAACCTCCATCTTTTGGAAAAGCAGCATCAATGGCATCTAGGTTTGTTGGATTGCCACAAATCAAATGATATAAAGCCTTCGTAGCCCATCGTCTCACCTCACTATCAGCGTCTTCTAATAAAGTCACCAATGAGACAATACCTCCAGCTGCACGGATAGCATTTTGGTTTATTCTGTTATCACGAGCCAAATTACTCAAAGCTCCCACAGCTTCTAGTCTCACAGCTTTATCAGTATCTTTTAGTAAAGCTACTAATGGGGCAATACCATGAGCTTCTCGGATGGCATCTCGATTTATTGGGGTGTCACAAGTCAAATTATACAATGCCAACGCAGCATTTTTTCTCACCAATGCATCAGCATCTTTTAATAAAGCTACCAAAGGAACAATACCTCCGGCTTTTCGAATAGCATCTTGATTTGTTGGATTGTCACAAGCCAACCTATACAATGCCAATGTAGCCTTTTGTCTCACTAAAACATCAGTATATTCTAGTAAATCTACCAGTGAGGCAATACCTCCGTCTTCTCGGATAGCATTTTGGTTTGTTAGGTTATTAGGCAACTTACACAAAGCTCTCAACGCTTTTATTCTTATCTCTATACTGCGATGGGATAATTTAGCAATAATATTTCTAATTTCAGCCATATCACCAGATGATGTTTTTTTTAACACGATACTCTCCTTGATATAACTTTTAGATCAACCTTAAACGTTCATACCAACACATACTCTGTATGACGAAGAGACGGTCCTACTCATAATCGACATTTTCATCCAAGATGCGTCAAATTGGACATTTCCTTGAAAAAGACTGTATTAAAAATATATTATAATGGATCAGATTGATGATAAATTATGATTTTTCGGGGCGAATACTATCGTTTATTAGTAGGGTGGGCAAGTGATATCAAAATGATTTAACAGATAAATACTACCTAGCGATAAGACAACGCGTTCAAAAGCGATGAGAACTAATGGATGCATTAGACGCCACGCCACACATATCAAAAAATCAGGGAAGAAAGAATCTGGAATCCACGCCTCAACTAAAAACGACTCGACATATCCAAATCGAAGCGATAATGCCTGCTAAATCTGCCAACAATCCTGCTGGAATCGCATGTCTAGTACGTTGAATATTCACCGCGCCGAAGTACACTGCGATCACATAAAAGGTCGTTTCTGTGCTACCCATCATGGTCCCAGCCATATTGGCAATCATGGAATTGCCACCGAATTGATGCATCAAATCAGCCATTAATCCATTCGACGCACTACCTGAAAAGGGACGAATCAACGCCAAAGGCAATAATTCTGATGGCATCCCCAAACGAACTAATAAGGGTCCTAGCCAGATACTCAGTAACTCAAAAAATCCTGATGCACGGAGCATCCCAATCGCTACTAACATCGCAACTAAATAGGGAATCAAGCTGATACTGGTAGAGAATCCATCTTTAGCCCCTTCGACAAAAGCGTCAAATACATTGATTTTCTTCCATGTACCATAAATCGGAATACCCACAACAAACAATAAAAATAGTCCATTAGAAAACATATCCAAATTATTCATAATGTGTCTCTTTTCTTAATACGATACATAGGCAATTTAGCCAAACTTTTTACTGCCACGATAGCGACAATGGTAGAAATAATCGTAGCAAATAGAGAGGTTATGATAATACTTGTAGGATGGTCCGCACCATTTGCCGCGAGATAGGCAACAGCCGTTGCGGGAATCAATTGTACACTTGAGGTATTAATAGCCAAAAACGTACACATAGAATTGGTTGCTGTATGTGCATGCGTATTCAGCTTTTGCAATTCCTTCATGGCTTGTAAACCAAAGGGCGTAGCCGCATTCGCCATCCCCAACATATTCGCAGAGATATTTAAAATCATGGCGCCCATGGCAGGATGTTCAACAGGGACATCCGGAAACAAACGCCGCATGATGGGTCGTAAACCCCTAGATACCAAGGTAATCAAACCAGAGTCTGTGGCAATTCGCATAATACCCAGCCACAATGCCATCACCGCGGTCAAACCCAATGCGAGTTCAAAACCAATTTTTGCCGAATCGGTCACTGCATGCACTACCTCGTTCAAACGACCTTGAATAGCACCGACGACGACAGATAAACATAATAGCGCCAACCAAATCATATTTAACATATTGGCTCCTTGAGCGAATATCGAGTACAGAGTATACTCAAACGCTTCTCTAGGATAATATTGAGCGCCCTCTGATGCAATGCTCTGTCGTCAAATTCTGTAAAATACTTGGCTTGCTAGCTACACTCTTGCATGCTTCTTTTGCTCATTCTGTCTCTAATTATCCTTTTTGTGTTCCAAAACAAGCTATCCAAACGGATAAAACATTAAACGAGCTCTATTCAAAAAAATTACCTATCACGTTAACAAAACGCATCCGATATTTCAGTCAATTATTGTTAGACAAACCTTATGCCTTAACTGCTTTAGGAGAAGGCATGCAGGGGCAGTTTGATCAAGCACCCTTATATCGCTTGGACGCATTTGATTGTCAAACTTATGTAGAAACGGTTTTGGCTTTAGCATTTGCAGATTCTGAACAACGGTTCAAGCATTGCATACAGCATATCCGCTATGCCAATGGAAACATTGACTATACCCAACGCCACCATTTTACATCGCCAGATTGGAATGGCTATAATCAACGGCAAGGATTACTGCAAGACATCACAACGACTATCGTTGATCAGCATCAACACCCTATTGCGCGCTATGCAGAAACCGTCATTGACCCAGCAAATTGGTATCAACATTTTGAGATCAGCAAAATCCGCCTCTGTGCAGCCACGCCAGATCTAGCCAAAAAACGTTTGCACCAATTACAACAACTGGGACAGTCGATGACGATGAAAACATCCAAGATTGCCTACATTCCCATCCAAGCATTAACGACTCAAGATAAAAATAGTCGCTATATTCTTGACCAAATACCTGATGGCGCCATCATTGAAATCGTACGGCCTAATTGGGATCTGACAAAAGCAATCGGCACACATCTTAATGTCTCTCATATAGGTTTCGCGATACGAGAACAAGGTGACGTCTATTTCTATAATGCCTCTAGTTTAGCAGGCAAAAGTTTTAAGCTTAGTTTGGCAGACTATCTGATCAGCATGCTACCCCAACCCAGCATTCAGGGCATTAATATCCAAATTGTGCTGCCTACAAGCTTGTGTCAACATGACTAGCCAGCTATGATTATACTGCATGCTGTCACAATCTGAGGGGCATTGACCTTGATCAAACAAGTATTCATTTGGAAAACATTAGCCTTGCTCAGCTTTGCAATAATAGGTGCTGGATGTTCTTCTTCGCCTTCTACCGATAATGATTTTAAGCCTTCTTATAGTTGGCTTTTTTATCAAAATACCAACCCCTATATTATCAGCCAATTAGAAGATGAAGACATTCAATTTGTTGAATACGGAGATACGATGCTCCTCATTATTCCAACTGATACGTATTTTGAAAATAATTCGTCTGAATTAAATGAGATCAGCAATGTCTATAAGGGTTTAAACAATGTTGTGAAATTAATTCGAAAGTACCCCAAAACCTGCCAAATAAATGTTGCTGGATTTACAGATGATTCTAGCGATTCAGATACACAAAAAACCTTGACCCAAGGACAAGCAGAAACTATCTCATCTTATTTATGGGCAAACGGTGTTTCACCTTCCTTACTTAAAACACAAGGCTATGGCGACCTTTATCCTATTGGTAGCAACAAATCCATGCATTCTAGCTCGTACAATCGGCGCGTCGAAATTCAGTGGACCAGCCCAGTTTGCGCTGGAGCAGTGAGCCCAGCCCCACCATGCCCCCCTGCTTCGTGCCATAGTTCTTCTGCGACTTCTCAGCAGAAATCAAATGTCCCACCAAATTGAAGTGACAATCAGCTAAGGTATGTCATCAAGCGCTTTTGTCATGAACTAAATTAGGGAGAGCCTTCGCCGCGCTTTGGATGACGGGGTTGGTTTTTTGGCCACGAGAGGAAAGCAAGCATCTCAACAGACCTTACATCTGAGCCAATTCTGGGAGAAGATCTAACGCCAACAATCCACGACTACCCTGTTTGGTCACCACACGATCCGCCGCGCTCGCATGCAGTACAACCCCAGCTTGCGCAGCTTCCAATAGGGATAAGCCCTGTCCCAATAAACCGGCTATCATACCACTCAGTACATCACCCATCCCAGCACTAGCCATAGCGGGATTACCGGCCAAACACTGAACTGGTTCTTGACCAGCCATCCCTATCAATGTTCCAGCCCCCTTGAGCACTACAACACCGCCATACCGCTGCTGTAGTGCTGATAAGGCGGCACTACGATTATTTTGAACCTCTGCGTTGCTAGTTCCCAGCAAACGTGCGGCCTCACCTGGATGAGGGGTCAAAATCCAAGAAGGAGATTGCGGTAAATCAGGCGTACGCGCTAACCAATTCAAACCATCAGCATCAATCACCATCGGTAGTTCTGATTCTAGTACTGTATAAAACAAACGCTTTGACCACATACTTTGACCCAGTCCTGAGCCCAATACGACAACCGTTGCTTGTGCCAACAATCGTTTAAGCGTTTTCAAAGAAAAATGGGGGCCATAACACAATAATTCAGGACGCTCGCTCACCACTGCAGTGATATGCGCTGGACGCGTCAAGACTGTCACCAATCCCGCACCGACACGCAAAGCGCCCTCCGCAGCCAAACGCACAGCGCCGGGCATGCCATGATCGCCCCCAACTACCAAAACACGCCCAAACAACCCCTTGTGCGCATCCGCCGGCCTAGGTTTAAAAAATGTTTGCACTTCTTCAAAAGTAATAGCACGTATCATATTGAGGATTCCCTGGATCTAGGATTCTATTGAGATAGGAAAGCACGGAAAAAAGTTTGAGAAAGGTAAAAGACACACCCTGTACCCGCCCTCTAGCCGTCACTGCCGTTAAGTTAAAGACAAACACTATTCCGTTCGGGCTGAGGAGAGGCGCTAGCCTCGTCTCGAAGTCTCGAAGCCTTGATGCCCATTTCGAGACGGCGTAAACGCCTCCTCAGAACGAACTGATCGATGTTATATTTAAGGAAATATGCCTTAACTGCATAGCAGTGTCTCTAGCCCTCCCCCACGATCAACCACTTCTTTTTACAAATGCTTCTGCCGCGAAAGATATGGATAAAGCTGCACCAAAGCTTCGCACTGGTTGTGTGCTTAATAAATGCCTGGTCGTTTGATACCTAACACCAGAGATAAATGACTCATCACTTCTGTACCCAAATTTTTAGCCAATTGGTCCAAAACACTGGTTTTTTCAGTATAGTCAACAACAGACTCTACTTTTATCACATCACGCAATAATTGCCCAGTGCTAGCAAACCCGTCCACCAAACCAAGCTCTTTGGCTTGTACACCCGTCCAAACCATGCCTGAGAAAATATTATCTGATTCTTTTAAGCGTTTGCCTCGCCCCAATCTGACTTGTTGGATAAAGCGTTGATGAATGATATCCAGCATGGTTTGCAAACTCTGTTCTTGCTTTGCATCAACAGGCGAAAAAGGATCCATAAACCCTTTGTTAACACCTGCAGTTTCCAAACGTCGAGCAATCCCTATTTTTTGCATCACATCTACAAACCCAAAACCATTATAGAGCACGCCAATTGATCCAACCATACTTGCAGGATTCGCATACACTTCATCAGCAGCACTCGCTACATAATACGCAGCCGATGCACACAGATCTATACACACCCCATACGATTTGATATCAGGATATTTTTCATGATAATAGCGAATCGTATTAAACATATAATCAGCTTGCACCGGACTCCCACCAGGACTATCAATACGGAAGATAATGGCGCGTAAACCCTCTGATGCATACGCAGCCTCTAAGCTCTTACTCAGATTATCAGCGCTCGCACTTTGAGTATCAGAAATCTCTCCTTTAAGATCAATTAATCCTACATGAGGCGCTGCGCGCAGAACAACGTCTGCGTTATGAGCATAAAAAAAGTAAAAAACCCCTAGAACAGCCATCACCACAAACAGAATACGCAACCATTTTCGGCGAGTCTTTTTTTCCCTTTTTTCATTGAAATGTTCAACAACAATTTGATTTAGCAATTCTTGCGCGGAGTTTTTTTGATCTTTATTTTCGTCCATAGTGAGAAAGCTACTTGAATTTTAGGAAATGTACCCACATCTTACTTTATATAACTTTGAATGAAAAGGCGAACACTATGCGTATGGATAAATTGACTTCAAAATTTCAAATGGCCCTAGCGGATGCACAATCTTTAGCCTTAGGCTTAGACAATGGCTTCATTGAACCAGAACATCTCCTGAAAGCATTACTTGATCAACAAGACGGATCCTGTAAACCCATTTTAACAAAAGCCGGCGCACAAATCCCTGTCGTATTACGTATGCTGGACGAAGCACTCGATCACTTGCCTAAGGTGTCTGGCATAGGTGGCGACATCCATGTTTCAAATGGTTTATCGCGTATATTAAATTTGACCGACAAATTAGCGCAAACCCGTAAAGACCAATATATTTCTAGTGAACTATTTTTATTAGCCGCGCTTGAAGACAATGGATCTTTGGCAAAACTATTAAAAAAAGCCGGCGTAGAAAAAAAAGCGCTTGAAAAAGCCATTGATGACATACGCGGTGGTAGTACAATTCAGGATCCTAATGCCGAAGAACAACGGCAAGCATTAGAAAAATATACCCTAGATCTCACTGCTCGCGCCGAACAAGGCCGGCTTGATCCCGTTATCGGCCGCGACGATGAAATCCGTCGAACTATCCAAGTTCTCCAACGCAGAACCAAAAATAACCCTGTTCTCATTGGCGAACCTGGTGTGGGTAAAACAGCCATTGTGGAAGGCTTAGCACAACGGATTATTAATGGCGAAGTCCCTGAAGGATTAAAAAATAAACGTTTACTCTCTTTAGATATGGGGGCATTGATTGCAGGCGCCAAATTTCGCGGAGAATTTGAAGAACGGTTGAAAGCGGTCTTACATGATTTATCCAAGCAAGAAGGCCAGATTATTTTATTTATCGATGAAATTCATACTATGGTAGGAGCCGGAAAAGCTGAGGGCTCTATGGATGCCGGCAATATGTTGAAACCAGCTTTGGCACGTGGTGAGTTACATTGCATTGGTGCGACCACTTTGGATGAATACCGCAAGTATATTGAGAAAGATGCCGCATTAGAACGCCGTTTCCAAAAAATATTAGTCAAGGAACCGAATGTTGAAGATACCATTGCTATTTTACGCGGGTTAAAAGAACGTTATGAGATTCATCACGGCGTCGACATCACCGACCCCGCGATCATCGCTGCAGCAACCTTATCTCATCGATATATCACTGATCGACAATTACCTGACAAAGCCATTGATCTTATCGATGAAGCGGGTAGTCAAATTCGCATGGAAATTGATTCAAAACCAGAAAGCATGGATAAACTCGAACGTCGTTTGATTCAATTTAAAATCGAACGCGAAGCATTAAAAAAAGAATCTGATGAGGCTTCCAAAAAACGTTTGGGTGATTTAGAAACAACCATCCAAGAACTAGAAAAAAATTACTCCGATTTAGAAGAAATTTGGAAGGCAGAAAAAGCCATCCTCCAAGGTACTAGTCATATTAAAGAATCCTTAGAAAAAGCCAAACTTGAGCTCGAAACAGCTAGGCGAGCTGGTGATTTAACTCGCATGTCTGAACTGCAATACGGTACGATTCCAGCTTTAGAAAAGCAATTGAACGAAGTCGCTTCCGATGAGCCACACGAAATGAAATTGGTTCGGAATAAAGTTACAGAAGAGGAAATCGCAGAAATTGTCTCTAAATGGACAGGGATCCCTGTGGCTAAAATGTTGGAAGGCGAAAAAGAAAAATTATTACATATGGAAGAAGCACTACATCAACGTTTAATCGGCCAAGATGAAGCGGTCGATGCCGTATCCAATGCCATTCGCCGCGCCCGTGCCGGATTATCTGACCCCAATCGCCCTATTGGTTCTTTTTTATTTCTTGGACCAACTGGCGTAGGAAAAACCGAATTATGTAAATCATTAGCCGTATTTTTATTTGATACAGTCGAATCACTGGTCCGCATAGATATGTCAGAGTTTATGGAAAAACACTCCGTAGCGCGGTTGATCGGAGCGCCTCCTGGATATGTAGGCTATGAAGAAGGCGGTTATTTAACTGAAGCCGTACGGCGCAGACCTTATTCTGTGATTTTGTTAGATGAGATTGAAAAGGCCCATTCTGATGTGTTCAATATTTTATTACAGGTATTAGATGATGGTCGTTTGACAGATGGCCAAGGCCGAACCGTTGATTTTCGTAATACAGTCATCGTTATGACATCCAATCTAGGTTCACATTTGATACAAGAACATAGTCGGGATAAATCCTACTCAGAAATCAAAAATATGGTCATGGAGCTGGTTGCACAACATTTTCGCCCAGAATTTATCAACCGAATTGATGAATCAGTGGTCTTTCATGCGTTAACGCAAGGAGAAATTGCGCATATTGCTGCTATCCAAATTCAACATTTGCAACAACGTTTACACGACCAAAACATCACGCTCCAAATCAGTCAAGAAGCATTGCAATATTTGGCTGATATCGGTTTCGATCCCGTGTATGGTGCACGCCCTCTCAAACGCGTTATTTTGCAAAAATTAGAGAACCCTTTAGCGCAATCCTTATTGAATGGCGCCTTCCGCTCTGGCGATACGATTGTAGTCAGCATGAAAGGTACGGAATTGGATTTTCAGAATACTAAAAAATAGACGCCTGTTTAATGTTGACAATATGTCTTTGCAAGCGCTCGCAAAGACTTATTGTCTCATTCTCTCAAAGGCGAGAATGGCATAGCTTAAATACTAAGCTTCGATCCCCCTTCCAAAGGACTATATAACTCAAAAAATGAATCAGCTTCCTCTAATGCTTGTAGTAAAGCTATCCTGTTTTGAACACACACTCTATAAACAGATTGCGTAGGCATATCGCTAGACTGTACTTGAGTCATTTTTTGATGTTGGCAATATAAAGCTTCCATGTCGATCTGACTGCTCCTAGAGGGATCAATATGAAAGCGTAATAAAGCTTTTTGCATTTCTCTAGTAGGCATCTTTAATAAAGCCTCCGGTGTACAGCCTTGGTTATCTGTCATGCTAGGATCAGCGCCATGTTCTAATAATACCTCTAGCGTTTGCATATCGCCAAAAAGAAAAGCATAGTGCAGAGGTGTTCTACCTAGATTGTCTTGCACATTAATCGCTACACTTCCCAAACGCTCTAAGCAAAGCGTAATAAAACTAGCGCTGCGTAACAATGCACCCATATGTAAAATGGTTTTTCCCTCTACATCTTGAATTTTCGAATCAATGTTACATCCCAATTTGGACGCAAGGATAACAAAAATTTTAGCTTTTTTTACCAACTCACATGCCAATAATGCATGCAGTGCCGTGCTTTCATAAGCATCATGTTCATAAGAATGAGCTTGTGCATTAATATTTGTGCCATTTTTTAATAAATAATGCATCAAAATACTAGATATCATATGATTACCCCCCACTAATAATAATAAAGGGATGCCTTGAATATAACTATTTGGGGTGAGTTGATACTCACTCAGCATAGCGCTAAATTGATCTAAATTATTGCATTTTGCTATCTCACACCTGATCTGTTTCTGAAATTCATTAGAATACTGATATCCATAGGCTAAATAATCTTTTGAAGCATTTGTGATACGCACTCTAGCGTAATAAACCGCCCCCTTACCTTCATACATCAATACTCTTCTTATTTCCGGTATGGTGGTCAAATCATACGGTGTGCGGCCCTCACAATCCTCCGTCATCATCGCATGACTTTTAACTAAATATCGTACTACATCAATTTGCGCATACAAGGCCGCCCAGTGCAATGCCGTACGTTGCAAATTATTATCACAAGCATTGATATTTATCTGTTGCTTTTCAATCAAATTCTGACACACATCAAGATCACCACTTCCCGCTGCCATCCATAATGATTTTTCTAAATGCATTTTTTCAAACATCAATACTTTCCCTAAATATTTCCTAAGAAGATCTTAATTTAGAAGTTACGCATTGACAACCTCGCTAAAAATCTGATAATTCGGGGTAAAAATAAAACGCCACAGGACGGCATTGTCGTGATTAGGATTATTAGTCGACCATCAACTGCACGTTGTACCTTACCTATGTATATTGGATT
>CAISKC010000215.1 GCA_903885895.1 uncultured Legionella sp. | reverse complement strand
ATCCAATATACATAGGTAAGGTACAACGTGCAGTTGATGGTCGACTAATAATCCTAATCACGACAATGCCGTCCTGTGGCGTTTTATTTTTACCCCGAATTATCAGATTTTTAGCGAGGTTGTCAATGCGTAACTTCTAGTATATATGCAAGCAGTGGGTAATCCTCACATGGTACAAGATAATTCGATGGAAGATGTTGTACAACGCGCGCAGCTGCAGTTTAAACAATGGTTGAGGACGCCTCAGGATTTGCCGCGACAGTGGATGGCAAGGACGTTGCAGCTGTATCCTGAGCTTGCCCATGTATCGAATAACTTCGATCTGATTTCTGGCAAACTGTACCATGAGCATCTCGAGCTACGACCTATTCCGCTACATTGGAAAACAGCACCTATTTTATCGTATTTAGATGTTACGTCTGATACGACTTGCGGTGTGAATCAGGATGAAAATGCACTAATATTTGGGTTGCCACAACCGTTCGCACGTGCGCTAAAAGTGTCGGAGCGATGGGTGTTTCACAAAACATGGCAATTTGAAGGCCAAGAGGCCTGGTATGAATTGTGCCCCTTATCTTATGCACAGGTACATCAGTATGGATTAGATCCAGATGAGCGTGGCTACCCGACTATCAAACATCATTTACCTGCTTGGCTCACAGATGATCACACGCAGGCTTGGGTGAGTCTGGACGAACCCAACAAAGTTCTGTTTGTGCAAAATAAAAAAATTAGATATGTATGGCAGAGTGGAACAGTCTTACAGATCATTCAAGATGGTGAGCGGGTGGGTGAGTTATTAGCCTTACCTCCGGAGCATTGTGAGCATTTGGCGCATTTTGAGGATGTTCAGTTTATTGCTCATGCTGCTATGGCGGATCGCAACAAGATCTATTTTGAGCGTTATGGGTTGGAGCTCAGCTATGATCCTTCTGAGAAAAGTTTGCAAGATCTCGACACGCATACCTATCTTGCGCAAAAATCGGCATCTCCTTTTGCGCCGAATGTGGCGTGTTTGACGTTAAGCAAAAATGGTAAGCCAGTTGAATGTAGAGTACCTGTCCAGCCCTTTTACGTGTTGACGCATGAGGTGCAAACCGTAGGTGCAGCTTATCCTTTGGTGCATGATACCTCCGCGCATTTACCTGCTAAGCATTTGTCTCAACATTGGGCGCAATCTAAATTACAAAAAAAAGATGAGCCAATGTGGCGTTATAGTCAGTCTGAAAAATTTGTGACCTATCGCATAGTGGATGGTAAACCTAAGGCGGATCTGGCCGAAGATGCGTTGTATTTGTGTTATATCTATTTGGCAACACATGATAGAGAGCAAGCTTGGCGCGTGTTGAATGAACTCAGTGATCGGGGTGGCATCACAGGTAGCTTCGCAGAATTGACTTATCTGGAATGGATCATGCATAAATTGCCTGCGACCGATGTTTACACGGACCAAGCGGAACAAAGAAGCAGCGCGGAAACTTTGGCGTCACCTCGATATATTGCTTGTCAACTCAAAGCGTTGGCTTTATTCACGCAAGGTATCCAACAAGGGAAAAAACTGGATATTCGAGAGAAGCCTGATCTGGAGCATGCGAGCGCTAATACGCATTATGCGGCCTTGAATCAGCAAGCGATCCAAGTATTTTGTGACAAGCTACCAAATTTGATCGCAGAAAAATACACGCAATTTCAACGGATTGAATGCTATTTACCAGAATCTTTTTCTATTGAGGACGATGAGAGTCATAGTTTGTTGGCGTATATTTCTGCAAAAGGGAGCCCAGCATTAGGTGCTTTGGGGTATGTGCGATTACAGCTGAGTTTAAAAGCGTTATTGAAATTAGAACATCATTTATTGGCATTAAAAAAGAATCGAGCTCAGACCTGGTCAGATCAAGAGGAGCGGCGCTTGGTTTCTGTACAAAAAGAGCTGCAAACACAAGCAATCGTGCGCAAACAAACGACGCTTATGGAGCATGTTCGGTTAGATCTCTCCTTACCTGATAATTTTTCTGAGAAGATGATGCGCGATACTTATGAATGCAGACGATTATGTCAATCTGCAAATATATTGCTAGATGATGGTACTTATTCCGACAAAGAGGCGGTCTCAGCTTTGTCTTCTATGGTAACGGGTGCAGAGCTTATTGGCTATCTGCCTCATTTGATCCGCATCGCGCGCAGGGGTTATTCATATGATTCCATTACTCAGCAGCAGCACAATGCTTTAAAATATTTTTGTCAGGCAGCTTTGCGCGTTGCGCGGCATGTCCCATTGACGTTGCAAGATACGCCCGTTCCATATTTGGCCAATGTTTTGTATCGCATTCTGCTGAATCCAACGTGTTTGGGCACGAAAACCATCTGTGATTGGGATACGTTGATTGGTGTGGTTAAACCATTGTCTGTTCCGGCTATGAATATATTTCAAGCCAAAGATGTCTATGTCGAAGTGTTGTCCACTGCGACGGATATGGTCGCATCTTTGCGACGAAAAATGTTTCAAAAAGAACCGATTGTCACACCGTCTGTAGCAGTGGATCAGTGGAGGATTTGGCCGAGCTGGCGAGAAGCTTATATGCAGGCTGCGCCTTATGAGAGAGTTGGTACAGAACAAATGGTTGGGCAAGCCATTTATCGGCATATTCAGGAAAAGCAGCGTATTGCCCGTTTGTATTTACAAGATACTGACCAATGTGCGGCGTTGTATCAAGAAGCCAGTACCCATCAACAGGCATTAGCGCGTATTTTAGCGGATAAATGGGCTGCAATAGAGGATTTGGCACATAAAATGCCGCAGGATGCTGAGCAACAGCAAGCTTATTTGAATGAATTGGCCGCTTCTACACGTCATTTGGCGAGTAAGCAAGATTTATTAAAAGCTTATTTGCATCATGATCGAACTAGCTATTATGCCATGACAGCCTTGACTAGCCCAGAAGAGGTCGATGCTTTACATGCAAGGATCCATGAGTATGTGACGCTATCGGTGCAATGTCAGAAGATGCAACGTTTACAGGGCGCTATCACGGATGGCAATTATTTTGATATCGCAGAAACGTTAACTCAGGAAAGTCCAGATAGTGCTCAGCAAAATCCAAGTTTGATGCTGTTTCAATATTTAGAAAATAAGATGTTGTGGCCCATGCAGGCAGCGGCTTTGACGCGGTTGTTAACGCGTGATCCGCATAACCATCGTTTTCGAGAAATCGTAGAAAAGATCCTGATGGGTAAAGGAAAATCTAAAGTTGTCACGCCGATTTTGGTGCAAGAAAAAGCAACGGGTGATAATTTGGTCATTGTGGAAGTACAGCGTGCCTTGCTCAATACGCAGCATGCTGATATGAACCAAGTATCTCGCAGTTTATTTCATCAAACAGCCCATCGTTTTGAATTTAACCGAGAGTCGGATTGTTCTGCAAGTCGGTTGCAGGAAATTCATGAGCTTTTTGTGCGCATTTCTACTAAAAAAGATTATTTGGTTACAACTGGGGAGTCGATGCAAGCACTCCACCTCAAATATCGTGAATTACTATTATCTAAGCCAAAGCATGCTAAAGATTGGCCGGAATGGCAGCAACAAGTCATTTGGGCTGAGAAAATTGTACGGCTCTTGAAAGAGTCTGGTGATGTGATCATCGATGAAGTGCATGCCGGTTTATGGCAAAAGAGAAAGATGAACTATACCTTTGGGCCAAATGTTTGTGTGGATGAGCCGACGATTGCTTATAGTATTCAACTTTATGAATTTATGATGCGTCATCCTGAATGTCGGCAAGGCGGGCAGATCTTCGTAGAACATTTATTACGGGAATCAAGCAGTCCGTTTTTTCAATGGGTGCCGCGTGCATTACAACCCCTGGTGCGTGAGTATTTGAATAATCAGTGTTCAGAAGTGCCAGATGCTATTCGTGCACTGGATCCACACGTTAGGAATATGTTGGCTTTTTACAAAGAGCAGGCATTGTTACTTCCTAAAACCTGCGCGCGTAAATATAAAGAAAAATATGGTCCCTCAAAGCGGCTTAAAAAAACGGCAGCTGAGCAGGCCAAGGCTATCCCGTATCGTGCGAACAATACCCCCAATGAGCGCAGTCGTTTTGGCAATGTATTAGAAACGGTTAATTATACTATTCAAGGTTTGTTACGACAGGGCCTAGATGAGCGCTTATTATGTGAAGCAATTCAACATTGGCAAGCGAAAGCACGCCAAATGATGCAAGACAGCCCGGATAGAGATCTTCAAATGGATGATACGCCGTTTGCACGGGAGTTAAATCATTTGTTAGTGGGTTCCCAGCTCACATTACAAACGATTGATGTCAATCGTCTTCAGGACAGAGCTGGTTTGGCGCATTTATTGCATCACACGCCTTTGATTTTTCGTGTGTTGCGGGACTGTGTTTTACCCCGAATTCCCCAAGAGCAAGCGGTTCTTCACGCGGATGCTTACGATCATGTGGATTTATATCATTCGGTACAGGGGTTAACTGGGACACCGTGGAATCATAAAACCTATAAGCGTGTGCAATTCGATGCAGCAGAAGCCTTGGGGAATGACGGTTATATTCAAGAAGTGATCCAATCCAAAGTGCAATCATTGCGCACACAGCCATTTGAGGGGTTGTCTGAGTTTATTGAT
>CAISKC010000214.1 GCA_903885895.1 uncultured Legionella sp. | reverse complement strand
GTACACTATCGCCTTTTCCAAGCCACAAGCCCATGAAGTACGGATGCTGCCTGTATGTTAGACGAAATTATACCCGTTTTAAAAAATTTCCGCGATAAAATTTATCAGCTTTTTCCTTCCCGCCAAGATGCTGCAATGGACTTGGTTGATTCATTATCTAGCAACACGAGCGCCACCAGTGTCGTTGAGCTGTCATTGAACTCCCTGCATCGCAGAAACTATTGCAGCATAACACGGGTGATTGATGAATTTTATTCGCCAACTGATCTCAGCAAAAATCAGCAACAAAATAAAGAAGCAACTCGCATCTTGAGTGAGCCTTGCATTGCACGATCGGTGCGACAGTTTCATCTATTTGCAGTCGACATTACTCCAGGCCCACGGGTCTTCTCACCTACACTTACAGATCGCGGGTACGTGTATTCGCCAAACAACAGCATCGCTGGCAACAAACCCATCACGGTTGGACATCAATATAGCATCGCTGCGTATCTTCCTGAAAAATCATCAGTACTGTCTTCACCATGGGTTGTCCCTCTGTCTTGTGAGCGCGTCAAAACCGATCAAAAAGGTATTACCGTCGGTATGCAACAGCTCAGGGAGTGCATTCAGTCACAATCCGCATTCAAAGATGAACTGTCTGTCTCCATGGGCGATTGTGCATATAGCCACCCAGACTGTCTTGGTGAAGCCAAAAAGAATCCCAACCAAGTTCATATCAGTCGTGCACGCAACAACCGCGGATTCAATTATCCAGCAGAACCACCGACCACGGTAAAGAAAAAAGGCCGACCAAAACGTTATGGAGACTCGCATAAACTCAACGATCAATCAACATGGAAGGCTCCTGATGACACAATAGAATTTAAACTGACCAATAAAAAAGGTAAACTACAGGTGATTATAATAGAGTGCTGGGATGCCATAATTATGCGCGGTACTCGTCAGTCAACGATTTCTGATTATCCTTTTCGTTTGCTGAGAGTTCGTGTGTACAAAGAATCGGGAGAGCTGCTGTTTAACAGACCATTATGGTTGATCGCTGCGGGTGAAAGGCGTAATGAGCTGTCATTGCTGGATATCTTCAATAGCTACCGTCAGCGGTTTGATTTAGAACATTTTTTTCGTTTTGGAAAGGATCGGTTGCTCATGGATAAGATTCAAACACCAGACACGCTTCACGAAGAAGCTTGGTGGCAATTTGTGATGTTCTCCTATGCACAATTATATTTAGCTCGCAACATGGCAGAAAACAAATTACGTCCATGGGAAAGATATGCTCCTGCAGCGGTCACACCAATACAAGAAAAATCGCCAACACAGACCCAAAGAGACTTTGAGCGAATTATTCTAGGGATTGGAACGCCATCTCAACCACCCAAACCACGTAAAAAAGCTCCGGGCAGACAATTTGGTGATTTACAGATCAAGCGTGAGCACCATCCAATTGTTCGCAAAGGCAAAAAATCATCGATTATCACAGCGATGGCGGCGTAATTGTGCTTAAATAGTAACAAAGTGCGATGTGTTTGAACGGCCGTGACTTGCGCCGGGGATAGGTGTCGTTAATATGGTTTGGTGTTTAAATAAGGTTTAAACTGAAATTAATTTAAGCGCATGTGTTTTGGTGTTTTTTTTATTTAAAATTTTGTCCAAACTCCAAGTATTCTCCTGCGCGCCTCTATTATTTTTACACTAGAGGCGACAACTATCCTGACACAGGGGGCTAAAGAGTAGGATTGATTTTTGGCATACAATTGACGAATCATGGGCTCTTGAAACCATCGATGCAATTGCTTTAAGTCATCAAATGTTAAGGGTCTGAAATTAAATTTCATGATTTCGTCTGTATACACATTCTCGTGATGATATTTTATTACATTCTCTCGTGTAACGATATGACTTTAAATTTCTGTTGAATTTTTTACCAATTCTTGTTGGATGATATGATAGGCTGATGGTGTAGGATGAATGAAATTGTAGAACAGGTAATGATCAGGGTTTCGATCAGCGTCATTAGCTGTATTGCCGCAATAAGTAATTTGAGAATTCTGGTATCGCGTAACTTTTGTATTACTGTGGTGAAGATTAAATTTCAAATGATTAGGGTATCCAAAAGCCGCAGGGTTATTCATCATGCTTGTTAATAAAGGGGTAGGATTCCATATGTAAATATGAGTATCTTGATGTTTATTTTTGAATGGCGTGAGTTGTTTTTGTGTAGAATTGGGCTGATCAAATAAGATCGTGTTCCATTCATGACACATATTGTGTAAGCGGGATTTATTTTCAGTGTTTGCAAACACGCCTAAGATATTTTCAGGGTCTGCTTGAGGATAAGTTGACATGGGTGTTTGCGAAAGATCCATTAAGCCGATAATTAAAAAGTTTCTAGCACCGATATCATACAAATTATTCATACTTAAAATAATATTATTGGTTCCATCAATCAAGGCCTGATGAACGGCCTCATCTGACCAATGACCACTTATCGCGGATAGAATATCATTGGTTCCGGCCCAAATAATATAAAGTGTATCGGGCTTTGCGTGATGAAATGTTTTGTAGTTTTTTACAGAGGTTAAAATCTGCGCGGTGGTATATCCAGCTACGGCATAATTAGCGCCACCGTTATTAGATGCAAGAATATTTTTAAAATCACCGGCATTAGCCCATGTTGAATTCGTATATTTACTTTTGCAATCAGTATGATTGGTTATTGGAGCATTAAAATAAACGCAATTTTTAGAAGTAGTTGTGTAATTTCCAATGTCTGTAAGGCTATCTCCAAAAATTACATAATGGCTAAAATGCGGAAGACTACTTTGAACAGGTTGAATGAATAAAAAAGAGCTAAAAAAACATATTAATATTTTTTTCACGATACATTTCCTTGATTATTGTTTCTATAGATAGAGTTTTCCTTATTATAATGACTGTCATGGCATAGTGACGCCGAAATTCGGGCATCAATTTTTTAGAACTAGATTTAGCATGTTGGACGTTAATCGGCTTGGTAAAAAGTTAATCGGGTGTTCAAATCGCCAGAATGCAATTCAAATAGATGGTTGTCATAGTCGTAAAAATACAATGATTGGCCTTCGGCATCGTGCCGTTCCCGGCCTTTTAGTATGGTTAATCCTAAGGCTCTAATTTTTTCTTCAAGCAGAGGCTGGTGATGTTGTTCAACATGAAATGCAATATGATTATAGGTTTTTTCAATCGGCTCACCTTCCATGATTGCAATCCAAATGTCACCTATTTGGGGGGCTAGCCGCAAACCTCAGAAATTTCCGGACAGATTTTAGTCACTTCGCTTTTTCTTAACCTTCGCAAAAGAACCTTGCCTATTATCTCATCAAGATTGATGATTTTATCATCGGTAAATATGAAATGTCCTTGGAAATGAATGTGCCGCCAAGCCACAGGGGATATCTTCTTTAACATAGCCAACGCTTTTTCATCACCTGCAACTTCGTATTTCTGCTTGAGCTTGGATAGTATCGCCGAATTATAATGAATGATGGCATTGGCTATGAGTCTGCCACACTGGTTACTAATCTCAATTTCACGATCTCCCTTGCCGGACAATTGTTTTTTTCCATATGCTGTTGCAATGGCGGCGCGTAATTGATGATACGATTCCACACGATTCTGTGAACGATGTATATCGCGTTGCAGTTTCCTGTCTTGCAGATATTTGAGGGTATAAATGCTGCGAATCAGTTTGTCATACTCCATTATTGCCTTGCGCGTCCTGTTGTCAGTGGTGTACGTACATAATTTTTTAACCAGAATACTCTGCGAAATTTCCTTTAGCCCAAGAGCCTTAATGATAGGTTCAATGTTTGGCCACTCATCTTCAATGAGTTGGCGATCTATTTTACCAACTGGCTTGATTAACCAATCATTATATTGAGCTGGATCATCACCGCAGAAAAGATGTTTTCGTTGAGCTTCTAAATTGGTGAATCGTGGGCATAACTGACCGCCAAACCAATCCATTATTGCGAAGTTGGTCTTGTTAATAATGTGCATATCGCCCGTAATGGCATTGGGCATGATGCTGCTTGTGTTGTTGTACCAAATATCAAAAGCGAAGTAACTTTCATGCTCGTGAGCACCAATTAACTCTGTTTGCAGGGGGATATGGTTGACCAACAGCGTATATGCCACAACGCCTTTGCCCTTTTTAAAATATTTTTTGGATCGTCTGGCCTTAAGTGTTGGCCTCTCCACTTCATATTTTTGACCATCGACGCCGCCATAAAGAATAGCCATGTCTAATGAGTAATAAGGGAAAATGGGCATTTCGGCAATATCATCACCGATGATGTCGTTGGCCTTTTTCAATGTTTGCAATCGCATGCGGGACTGATATATATCCAGCAGTTTGTCATAGGGGATATCAGAAATTTCCGCCATATTAAGGTTGCCGTTATTGAACGCTTGCGCGATAATAACCGCGTTGAGGCTGTTTTCATCAACACCTACTTTGCCGTAACGAGGCTGTATGTGCGTAAAAATTGATGAATACCGGCACCGTTCATTAACAAATCGAAGTACATCTGTAATGTCGCAGAGTGGCAACTGATCATAAAAACGATCTTGAAGCTCTTCATCCCCCTCAGCCCTGGATTTCTTCAGGTGGATCGTGTTTGCTTTTTCATCATAATGAAGGTGCTTGAGTTTGCCTTGAGTAAAATCATTGTTGAATCGTATCCATTCTGTACGCAGATCAGCAAGACGATCGTCCAATATTTTTTTGATGGGGCTTTTCAATGCGGGGATATTCAATGGCTCAACCAACGACTCTTTTGCTTTGGCAGAACTAATCTCTTGTTGAAGTGAGCGATGGTGAACGCTATCTGCCAGATAGAGCTCTCCCGCTTTGAGCCGTTTTTTCATTTGCCGATAAATCCAAAATTCATAACGATCACCATGGAATTTTTGCTCACCCTTGGCATTAGTATCGAACAAGAATTTATGTAGCCGCT
This sequence comes from uncultured Legionella sp., assembly GCA_903885895.1. GTDB lineage: Bacteria > Pseudomonadota > Gammaproteobacteria > Legionellales > Legionellaceae. The sequence continues at coordinate 447 of CAISKC010000214.1, read as the reverse complement.
TAGGCCTGGTTTTCTCGGGGCATGCCGTGATTGGGTATTTCTTTATCGGTTTTTCAAGATCAAATATTTCTTTAAGCCACGTTATGGCGGTAAACCATGGACTGTCAGTTATCGTACTTGAAAAATCAATCGCCATCATCAATGGACGCAATTGCAGTTTGAAGCGATGAAAGTGCTTATCAACCATTTTCCAATGAAAATCGATTAATTTAAGCTCTGCTGCATTATTGTTTGATATTTTATCTCGCAGCTCATCCTCGGGTATAATGGTCGTGAATGCTTCTTGGCGTACTTTGCCAAAACTGACCTCATCAGACAGTTCTTTCTTGAGAGGGCATCCGGAAAGTCCATGCCTTCGGCATGCTCGTCAGTGATCTGTAAAAAAAGAGAGCTTTATTTTTCCATGAATACTCACAGGGCTACCATCTATTCACACTCGAGAACATG
>CAISKC010000213.1 GCA_903885895.1 uncultured Legionella sp. | reverse complement strand
TATGAAATTCTAATGTTAAATACTCCTGCTTGGTTGGTGCTATCTGATGGCACAGTATTGGAAGGTATCTCTATCGGGGCTGAAGGGGAGCAGGTAGGGGAATTGGTTTTTAATACAGCCATGACTGGATACCAAGAGATTCTCTCCGATCCTTCTTATGCCGGGCAGTTGGTTACGCTGACTGCGGCACATATTGGCAATACCGGTTGTAATGACGAAGACATGGAATCTGATCGAGTTTGGGCGTCAGGTTTGGTGATTCGTGATGCTTCTATTATCTCTAGTAATTATCGTGCAAAACATACTTTACCCGATTGGTTGCGTTGCCATAATGTTGTGGCTATTGCCGGAATTGATACGCGTGCATTAACGCATCGATTGCGCCGAGAAGGTGCAATGGGGGCTTGTTTGACCACGTATGGCAGCCATCTAGAACGTGCCAAGCAATTGGCTTCTGGGTATCCTGGGTTACATGGCATGGATCTAGCAAAGGTAGTTTCTGGAAAAGAGGTTCGGCAATGGGGGATGGGTCAAGGTACGTGGGCTCAGTGTGTGAAACCGTTGTTATATCAAGTTGTGGTGCATGATTTTGGCGTGAAATATAATATTCTGAGGATTTTACGTGATTTAGGTTGTGCTTTAACCATCGTCCCAGCAGATCTTCCTTTTGCAGAAGTCATTGCGATGCAACCGGATGGCATTTTTTTGTCTAACGGGCCCGGTGATCCGTCCGCTTGTGATTATGCTATTCAAGCTACGCAAGCTTATTTAGCGGCAGACAAACCGATATTGGGTATTTGTTTGGGTTTTCAGATTTTAGCACTGGCCTGTGGCGCGCGCGCGGTAAAAATGAGTTGCGGTCATCATGGTGCGAATCATCCGGTTGCCGAGATAGCTGGCCAACAGCGGGTGTTTATCACCAGTCAGAACCATGGATTTGCTATTGATGAGAACAGTTTGCCCGAGACGTTGCGAGCGACCCACCGTTCCTTGTTTGATCAAAGTTTACAAGGTATTATGCATAGTGAAAAGTTGGCTTTTGGTTTTCAAGGACATCCAGAAGCGAGCCCGGGGCCACACGATATTCAAGTTATTTTTGAGCAGTTTATCCATAATATGGGTTTGCATCGTGCTGCGCAGGTGCGAGGACGTTGATGGTGTGAGTATATTTTAAAGGAGTAGAGATCTGTGAATCAAACAACCAATGTGTTTACCTCTGAATCTGTTGCCGAAGGGCATCCAGATAAAATTGCCGATCAAATTTCTGATGCGGTATTAGATGCGATATTAGCCCAGGACCCGCGTGCACGGGTGGCATGCGAAACATTTGTGAAAACAGGGATGGTCTTAGTGGGTGGCGAGATTACGACCAAAGCTTGGGTGGATGTGGAAGCGATAGCACGTGGTGTGATCCGCGATATTGGCTACAATAGTTCTGCCATGGGGTTTGATTGGGAATCTTGCGCGGTGTTATCTGCTATTGGTAAGCAATCATCTGATATTGCACAAGGTGTGGATAATCAAGAAACCAAACAATTAGGTGCAGGGGATCAAGGGATGATGTTTGGGTATGCTTCCTGTGAGACAGAAGTCATGATGCCTGCTCCGATTGCTTATTCTCATCGTTTGATGGAACGTCATGCTTTGTTACGCAAATCAGGAGAATTACCTTGGTTACGTCCAGACGGCAAATGCCAATTGACACTGCGGTATGAAAACGGGGTGCCTGTTGCGGTCGATACGGTGGTCTTTTCTACGCAGCACGCGGATGATATCACGCATGCTGAATTAGTGAAAATGGTACGTAAACATATTATTAATCCCGTCTTACCCGAAGCGTGGTTGACATCAGCGACACGCTATTTTATCAATCCTACTGGGCGATTTGTCATAGGTGGTCCTTTAGGGGATTGCGGTTTAACTGGGCGTAAGATCATTGTTGATACTTACGGCGG
>CAISKC010000212.1 GCA_903885895.1 uncultured Legionella sp. | reverse complement strand
TGTTCGGCGTTTTTTCATTATTTGCGAGATTTCGCAAACATTTTACCCTGTTTTTTTCCTGAATTTTTGACTCCTAAAGTGATCAGGTGAATAAAACTTCCCGAGTAGTTAAAATTATGAATAAAAAAACGAAAAAGCATTCCCGAGTAGTTAAAATTATGAATAAAAAAAACATGGCGTCGGATGCATCGCCCAACATTACAACTCACTCAGACAAGGAAAGGACTCAGACGTTGAGTTCATTGTTTGTTTTATTTTGTAGGTTTTACATCTCAGGCATCTGGCTCCTTTTTTTGCATCCACCAGCTAGCATAAGTGAGCCCGTAAAACTGGATTCCATCTTGCCCTCATCAGCCAAATTTAGAAAAAGGCGTTTTTTCAGCGGAAGCGGTCTTTGGTCACGAGACGTCTTTACATCACCTCTACGAACTAAGAGTTTTTTACTTTTTATGGACATTCTCCACCCCTTTGGACTTTCTAATGAAATTGATCTATTTCTATTTTTCAGATGACGACGCGGAAAAATGGCAATCATACTCTGGTACCCCGATCTGGCATCAGGAAGAATTCACCTAAGACGTCTCGTGACCAAAGAGAAAAAACGCCTTTTTCTAAATTTGGCTGATGAGGGCAAGATGGAATCCAGTTTTACGGGCTCACTTATGCTAGCTTTTCTCGACACTGGCTATCGTTTTATCCTTCGTAGCATATCCCCATAATTTTCGTGAAAAAATGTCTATGATGAGAATGACATAGGCAAAATGTCCATTAGTATTGTAGAATTTACTCATATCTATTATATCCATTTGCACCCTATCCAGGTAGCTGAAGGCAACTATATGACCAGGTATTTTTTTAGATTCATTAAATATTTGATTGATGGGTTGAGAGCTTAGAAAATCATACATTTCTTGAGAAGATACTTTTATGTTTAGTTTTTTTAAAATTTGCCGAAATTTATTTTCTCCGGGAAAATTAAATTTAGTAAAAATAGTTTTTAAGCTGCTAGTTTCTGTCATATTATTATAATATGAAAGAAATTATTTTAAACTTTTATTTTGTTCGACAATGCCCATGTGCCAAGGTATGAATATTGTCATCACAGATCCAACGTTTATCATCCATTCCACACAGACTGGTTTTAGTGGTGGTTACACTATTGACAATATGAGCATTTTGACGAATTAAGTTGAATGATACTTGTTGTTGGATATGTGCTTTAGTGTTACCAAACAACGCATCCTTATATTTATCGATTGTTAATTTTTTGATTTGGTTTCGCTTAATACCTTTCGCCACTGCTTTTGTTTTATTGCCTTCAGTTCTGAAAGAATACATCTTAGATCGAAGACCGCAAAATTCAATTATAGGAACACTACTACTTTCATCCTTAAAAATACCGATTTCTTTTTTATGGTCCTCGTTGAATAAAAAATGAGATTTAGGGTAATCTGAAAAATCATAAACGTCCTTATTTTTCTCCATATCTAAATAAATATCATCCGTTTTAATATGATAACATAATGAATCCGTATCTGTAAATAATAATGTAGCCTTATCGCCGTATGTTTTCACTTGGATATTGTAATGAAAATTATACATCAGGTGTTTAGATAAGTCGAGAATACACATGCCAACAATCATAGGTTTATCATATTTTACTTCCGCCTTGTTCATCTCCACGGCAATCAATCCATCAGAAAATATTTTAAAATTTTTAAATAAAGGCTTTCCAACTGCCCGCATAAATAAACTTTCTTTAGCATAAATTTTACAGTCGATATGTTTTTCAACGTTCTCACACGTCTTTCCGAAAATAGAATTATTAAATAATTTAAATAAATCCTTCTCAAAGTCATTGGTAGATGCCGCGCGCTTTGAGGTGTTGAAATCAATATATTTTTTTAAATAATCTGACTGAGAGAATTGTAATACTCGATGGACTTTAGTAAGCTTCATGCCCAAAGATAAATAAAGTTGTAAATTTCTGTAATGTAATACATACTTAGTTTTATTATTTAAATTAGGAATTAATTTTTTTACTTGTGCAGATACAGGAATTTCATATTTTTCCATAATATCACGCATTAAAGGAGAATAAGCACCGAAACAAGATTCAGGGGCTAACGGGTAATCATTGAAATAATCATGTAATTTTTCAGGAACTTCTAAATCTACTTCTAAAATATAACCAATAACGGCATCTGCTTTTACATCTAAAATAAATTTTTCGAAATTATTTTTTTCTGAAAAATCAAACCATTTATAATTTCCAGTAGGTAAAAACTGACTCATCGCCCAGCCATACAAATTATTAGCATCCAAATATATAATATGAGAGGATTCTTTTGTATTATCATAGCTAGCCATATAAGTATTATTTGCGGTAGCATATCTATGTGAGATTTGACTCATTCCCCCACGCATACCAGCCTTCACCATATTCAACATATCTTCTTGTCCTTCAGAAAAACAATCAATGGAAACATCAGTCATTTTAAGCATGGAATCCCAAGAGAAACCGGGAGCGGTGTAGTAATGACACGGATCCAAACCATAGTAATTCATACACATATCTCGGAAATTTTCAAAAACATCAGCCAATAATAAAACGTCAGTTTTCATATACAAACTCATAAAATCATAGAAGGTTTTACAACCTGATTGTTTCCAAACTGAGCAAGCACGATCATAATCTACGTCTTTAATATGCTCATCGTTGAGTTTATTGTAAAAAAATTCTTTGCCGGGTAAACTGGTTTCTTTTAATTTGTCTTCGCTATCGAACCAATCATAAGGAAAAACACCCTTTTGCCGAAGCTCATTATTAAGACCTAAAGAGATGTTTGGGAACCCTTCATTGAACACTTCAAAAACATTGGCATTATTATTTTTATTATGCACTTTATTCAAGGCATTAACGAGATTTTCCAGACTGCTAGCCATGAATTGAGCTGAATCTAAAAACACACACTTATCAATGGTGAATGATAAATATTTCTCCATAGTAGAAGGGATTACATGGTAATCCAAACCTTCGCCATTTAGATCAGTTAATTTACCTGCGTATTGCATCAGAAAATGACTATCATAACCTTTTAAGTTATGAAAAATCACAGGTAATTTAAAATTTTTGTAATTATAGTTTACGTTACACGCGCGGTGAGCTGCTCCACGATAGGCGCCGGTGATATGACAATGGTCTAAGTTTTTATCTCCTGCCAAATCTTTTTTACAGATGTGGCATTTTGTAGCCGCGTTATAGTTTTGTTTGGATTCCTCAGAAAATGAATCCCAATCATAGTTAAGATATGTTTCATCTTTCAATATTTCAAGACATTTTTTCTGCATGGCATGACAGTAATTTAAAAAATCAATAGTGCAACCGGATGAATCAAATTGTTTATAAGAATCCCAAAGTTTATTAGGAAATTCTGAGACAAATTGAGCACCAATGTGATTATATACATGGTTTTGATAAATTTCAGTTTTGCTTTTTTTTCCTGAAGTAGATTCTACAGCTCTCAACAGAGATTCACCATCAGCATAAATAGCAAAGGGAACTCGTAATTGCTTGTGATAGTTAGTAAATTTTACTATATGCCCATCATTTTTAGTAGAGGGTAATTTTTGTATAGCCGCCCCTGTGTATTCTATACATTTATTTTTTTTAGTATGATTCTCAAATGCCTCTTTAGTGGAGTGTCTCGATAAACAACGATCACAAATAAAATTATTTGTTTTGTCTTTCTGGAACAGCGCATTAATACTTTTTACAAAAACATAGTGCGACTTTTCTTCATCTTCAATTAATAATAAATTGATAATTTTTTTCTCAGACTTGTATGAGTGATTATGTAAAATGATTGGGTCTTCATTTTCATTCAAACCAAAAACATTAATAGGGAGTTTATTAATTTTTTCAAATAATTCAACGTCTTCCAAAGAAACGGGGAACTGAATAGTATCAAAGTTTAATACATCAGAATATGGTTTATATTTTGTAACCCGCTGTAAATCCTTCTTAATATCATTACGATAAAGCCCGCATAAAACTGAATATTTAAAACAAAGTTCATCTTCATTTTGGATGTTAATACAACATTGTTTATTTTTGATTCGGTCAGGTAAAGCCATGTATGATGAACCAGCACCAGGATTATATTTTGCTACTTTCATGTATAGTCTTTCAACTCTTTCAATAACAAAATCTGATGTAAGTTGTTGGAACTCCTCAACTCGTTTTATGATTTTTGCCATAGCTGTATGAAAAACAAAGGGTAAATTTTTATTATTTAAAATGGCGATTCCAGTATTTTTACCGTCTGCATTATTCACAGAGCCAGAAGAAAAAGTAATAACAGAACTTTTATCTAATTTTTCGCTATACATTTGGATGTCTGCCTGAAAAACAATTTTATAAGAACCGTATTGTGAAAAAAAAAACATTAGTTGTTTAACCATCACGCCCGTCATTTTCTTCATAAACAACATTAGATCAGCGGATTCAACATGTTCATTAATAGCTACTTCGCATACCTGAGCTATATTTTTAAATTCTTTAGTAGATATTTTAATATCATTATCAGAAAAGGTAATTCGTGGAGGAGTATCAATAATCATTGGTTCCATATCAAACATTTTTTTAATATGCTCTAAATTTGCTTTTGCTTCAGCCTTGATTTCTTCTTTCTTTGCTTTCATTTTCTTGATGGTTGGTTTCTTGTTGGAAGTGAGAAGGATGTTTACATTCTCATAAAGTGATTCGATGGTTTTTCGCTGACCATTAAGTATATCATTAGCATATTTATTATATGCTTGTGTAGGAATCTTTGAGATGTTGCTTTCTAACCACATCATCATGTTCTTGCGTACTATCTTCAAATTCTTCGATCCCAGAGGATTGTTGAGGGAATTTTCTTTTTTACTCATAATAGTTATGTTAGACATTTTATTAT
>CAISKC010000211.1 GCA_903885895.1 uncultured Legionella sp. | reverse complement strand
CAGCCCGAACGGTTCTTTTTTTATTTTTTGTTTAAAATATGAAATTTCACGCAGTTCTCTAAACATAACTCGTGAAATTTGTGCATTTTCGTGGGGATACATCAGATCCAGAGCGTAGCGAAGGATCTCAGATTGTGCAAAAATCAGGAGATCCTTCGCTACGCTCTGGATGACATGTATTTTTGGTGGGCAAAGAAGATGCCCACCAAAAAATCTTGAATCAACCGCTACATTCGCATAAAATTCGAGCCTGTCACTTCTTGGTACCAAACGCATGCAAGCATCCTGGGTACGTTCCACCCTTCAAATCGCCGCAATTTTTTCGTTCCGCATGTTGGGCTTGTTCATGCTCATCCCCGTTTTCACTATTTATGCCAATCAACTGCAAGGCGCTACCCCGTTTTTACTCGGCCTCGCTTTAGGATCATATGGTTTAACCCAAGGATTATTACAAATCCCATTTGGCATGTTGTCAGATCGATATGGGCGTAAACCTTTGATCACAGTCGGCTTAATCTTATTTGCCATCGGCAGTATTTTGGGCGCCAACACCCACAGTATCTCTGGTATGATTTTCGCAAGAACCTTGCAAGGCGGTGGTGCCATTGGATCTGTCTTAATTGCTTTGTTAGCAGACATCACTGCCGAACAACATCGCACCAAAGCCATGGCCATCATTGGAGCCACGATTGGCTTATCCTTTAGTATTGCCTTCATCCTCAGTCCTACCGTAGCAGAAGCGACTGGCTTATCAGGTATTTTTTATCTCACAGCTGGCCTTGCTTTCTTAGGTTTGGGCATTTTATATCTCATTCCTACTCCAAAACGCACTCAGCATGCTGGCAATCTGAGCAATAAACGCCAACAACTCAAACAAGTCTTCCTTGATCCAGCTCTCTTACGCCTCGATGCAGGGATTTTCTTCCAACATTTCATCTTAGTTGCTAGTTTCTACGTCTTACCGATGATATTACAAAAACATGTTCAAACTGGACATTTAGAAGAACCCTGGCATTTTTATTTGATCATCCTCGCCGGCTCATTTCTCACGATGCTACCCATCATGCATTACAGTGAAAAATGGCAGAAAGTCAAAGGGACTTTCGTCTCTACCGTGCTCCTAATTGGCATCACTCAATGTGCGTTAATAGGCGTATCAGATTCCTTAACCTGGCTTGGCATGATCTTGTTTCTATACTTTGTTGCATTCAATTTCTTGGAAGCAAATTTGCCATCACTCATTTCCAAACAAGCCAACCCCCTAACCAAAGGCAGTGCGCTTGGAGTCTATTCCAGTAGCCAATTTCTTGGTATCTTCGTAGGCGGATCGCTAGCCGGATTGGTATTCACTCATGCAGGTGCGACAGGGATTTTCATGATGAATACCCTGGTTGCAATTGTGTGGTTGTGCTTGAGTGTTTAACAACGTGCTCGTCATCAGTAAAGCATAGGATTTGTTGCTTTATTATCATTTATATACTAAAAATTAACTGTATACCTTTTACGTACGGATGAATTTTAGGAATTTTTGATATTTTTCTGGAGACGAGTAATGGGCTCAATAAAAGAATGGTTGGATGATGGCGATGCTTCTTTAAAAGAACAAAAAAAACAGTATGGTATTGAATCAAAAATGATGAGTGCTGTAAGCACCGATGCGGATGGAAAACGCACCCTCATTGAAACTTTGAACCGAGAAGATCTTTATTCATCTATCGATCAATTAAGAAAAAAGCTACAAATAGCTTTAGATAGCGATCCAGCATTACATCAAAAAACGAAGGAAACGATTCAAAATGTTATTCAAGGGTTACATACTGCGCTTCATGAAAGAGATAAATTTATTATCAATAACACGATAAGAATGCCCTTAAAACAGCCTGATAGTACCTATTTAAGAATTCAACCAGCGATTAGAAACGAGATTAATGAACAATTAGCCCAAACTGTTTCGTCACTTCTTGAAATAAACCAGGCCAATTTGAGAGCACACCCTGATTTCTGGAATCAATTTGCGCAACTTATTAATGACGTAGCGCAAGCATGTGGATTGGGTACAGGTTGGATGGAAGTTGATAGAGCTAGTTTTGCCGATGACGTGGAATTGACGATAAGCATTACCAAAAAAAGGTAATACCTCACATCACACCAAACTGATGTCACTGCCATGAAGTTAAGGCATATTTCCTCAAATATGGCATCGATCCGTTCGTGCTGAGGAAGCGCGGCAGCGCTGTGCTACTCCTCGGCCCGAACGGAATAGTGTTTATCTTTAACTTAAAATGTATCTCTACACTTCACACTGCTGAGCCCAGATCCGCAACATGGCGTCTCCGTGTGGTTGTAGATGATACCCTACCTTTCGTACTTCAATCCCGAAATTTTTTTTCTGTAACGCTAAGATTACTGGACCTAATAATTCAGATGGAGTACCTTGCGCATCCACCAAAGGAAAAATACGTACGTCCTTAGCTACTCGCGCTAACGCTTCAATAGTTTCTACATGATAATCCACAGTCTGCGGCGCCATGATAGAAAAAAAATGATGCGCACTCAAAGCATAATCAAAAAAAGAATGAGGAAAGGGTAACGTCGCTTTTTCTGCAAAAACATAACGACCTTCTGCATGACCCAAATCATAATCTTGAAAAAAATGGGCGATGCCCTGACGTCGGTATGCAGTTAATTTATCCAAACTCCCCGCATACCGACTCAAATCAAATGCTTCCGCACGTTCAGTAATCTGGGCCAAACGCGCACTGAAACTAGCTTCCACTTTTTCGAGTAAGGTTTCTTTGCTCAAATCAAACCAAGTATCGTAACTGACTAAATGCGCAGCCGTACCACGTAATTCATATTGAAAAGCACTAACACCACTTTGAAACTCTAAAAACCGCGTCCCTAATGCTGCATCCGTCAAATCAAACATGTCCCGGTATTCATCTAAATGATGACCCCATAGCACCAAACGTTTCATACGTTTCTTCATCCTTAGCTTTGACCTTTCAGTCTGTTAGCACGTCAACAAACTTCGGTCCTTCCCAAATCCTGTCAAGAAGTATAGTATAAACCAGAATAAGTAAAAAAGAGAGAAACATGAATTCACAAGATATTGTCATCGTTGCAGCAAAAAGGACACCGATTGGTTCTTTTTTGGGTGGACTATCTACTTTGCCCGCACCCAAATTAGGCAGTATCGCACATAGCGCTGCTATCACTGCTGCAGGCATCACACCTAATGATATCGATGAAGTGATTTCTGGTTGCGTATTACAAGCAGGGATAGGTCAAGCACCAGCAAGGCAAGCTGCTATATTCGCTCAAATCCCTTATACCACAGGGGCTACCACTATCAATAAAATGTGTGGCTCAGGCATGAAAGCCGCCATGCTTGGCTATGATCTCATCCGCTCTGGATCAGCCAAAATTGTGCTGGCTTCCGGCATGGAAAGCATGAGTTTGGCACCCTATTTATTAAGCAAGGCACGAACTGGTTATCGTCTCGGTCATGGTGAAATCAAAGATCATATGTTTCTTGATGGCTTAGAGGATGCTTATGAACCAGGGAAATTAATGGGATGTTTCGCCGAAGAGACCGCCAAAGCCTACCAATTAGACCGCGCCCAACAAGATGCTTTTGCCATCGAATCGATGCAACGCGCCTTGCAAGCACAAGCATCCGGTGCGTTCACCGCCGAAATTGCACCCGTTACGGTCAATACTCGTGCTGGAGATATTGTGGTCAGCCAAGATGAAAATCCTGACCAACAAAAAATGGCCAAAGTACCGCAATTAAAACCCTCTTTCCACCCAGAAGGCAGCATCACCCCTGCCAGCTCTAGCTCGATTGCAGATGGCGCAGCCAGTTTGATTCTAATGAGCGCCACCGAAGCGCAGCAACGCGGATTACAGCCACTGGCTAGAATTGTAGCGCACAGTACGCATTCCCAAGCCCCCAAAGACTTTACCACGGCGCCCATTCTTGCAATCAAAAAAGTCATTGAGCGTGCCGGATGGACGAGTCAAGCAGTAGATTTGTATGAAATCAATGAGGCGTTTGCAGTTGTCACCATGGCTGCCATCAAAGCATTGGAACTGAATCCACAATGCGTTAATATTCACGGCGGTGCCTGCGCATTGGGCCATCCTATTGGCGCTTCAGGAGCGAGAATTTTGGTGACATTAATCCATGCTTTGCAAGCACAACATAAAACCAAAGGCGTTGCAGCACTTTGTATTGGTGGTGGAGAAGCCACCGCCATGGCGATTGAACTATGTCTAAAATTCTAAACACGTTACGCAAAAGCATCAAAAAACATGGCAGGACTTACTTTGCATACACCGCTTATGCTTTATTCACTGGCTTTGCCATTTTTTTTTCGCCCTATACTAAAACAATAGCCGGTTGGATTTTATGGGTTAATCTCGCGATTGAACAAATCATGGGAAGCATCCTCAGTGGCTCTACTTTGAGTTTTCATGTGAATTTCATCCTTGCACTGGCCCTAACCCCTATTCTTATTGTTGCCATACCAGCTGGCATCTACCGCTTTATCAAACGTGACATGCCTCCATACTTAATTCAATCTATTTGGATGTTATGGATTGTGACGGCTGTATCGCGTTTATTAAGCCAATAAAGGAAGATGACCATGGCTATCTTAGCAAACCAAATCCAACCACAATCCAAAGAATTTAAAGCCAACGCTGCCGCCATGCAAGCGCTGGTCACAGAATTACAACACAGAATTGCTGACATCGCCCAAGGGGGCGGTGAACAAGCGCATGAGCGCCAGCGGCAACAAGGCAAACTCTTACCTCGTGAACGTTTGGCACAATTACTCGATCCTGGTAGCCCTTTTTTAGAATTATCACAATTAGCCGCTTATCAAGTATATCCCGATCCTGTTCCAGCAGCCGGCATCATCGCGGGGATAGGTAAAGTCGCTGGTCAAGAATGTTTGATTGCCATCAACGACGCCACCGTCAAAGGGGGGACTTATTATCCCTTGACGGTCAAAAAACATCTGCGTGCACAAGAAATTGCGCATGAAAATCATTTGCCATGTATCTATATCGTCGATTCTGGAGGCGCTTTTTTACCCTTACAAGATCAAGTTTTCCCCGACCGAGATCATTTTGGACGCATTTTCTATAACCAAGCACGCTTATCTGCACAAAATATCCCACAAATTGCAGTTGTGATGGGCTCTTGCACCGCCGGCGGCGCTTATGTACCGGCTATGGCAGATATTGCCATCATGGTGAAGCAGCAATCAACCATCTTTCTTGGTGGCCCTCCCTTGGTCAAAGCTGCCACGGGAGAAATCATTTCTGCAGAAGAATTGGGTGGGGCAGATGTGCATTGTCGTCAATCTGGGGTCGCCGATTATTATGCAGAAAATGATGCCCATGCGCTGACACTAGCCAGAGATGCAGTCAAAGCGCTCAATCGACAAAAACCCTCATCCCTACAACGTATTACCAGTCGCGAGCCATTATATGATCCCCAGGAATTATATGGGATTGTACCGACTGATCCACGTAAACCTTTCGATTGCCGCGATGTCATTGCGCGCTTGGTAGATGGTTCAGAATTCAATGAATTTAAAGCTTTATATGGCAACACATTGGTCTGCGGATTCGCGCACCTGTATGGGTTCCCCGTCGGGATCATCGCAAATAATGGTATTCTTTTTGGTGAATCAGCACTCAAAGGTACACAATTTATTCAGCTCTGTACGCAACGTGGTATCCCTTTGGTCTTTCTACAAAATATCACCGGCTTCATGGTAGGCAGTAAATATGAAGCGGCAGGTATCGCCAAGCACGGCGCAAAAATGGTCACAGCCGTCGCATGCGCTGCCGTGCCGAAATTTACGGTCATCATCGGTGGCAGTTTTGGTGCAGGAAACTATGCCATGTGTGGGCGCGCTTATAACCCTCGTTTTTTATGGTCATGGCCCAATGCACGCATTTCGGTCATGGGAGGAGAGCAAGCGGCCTCCGTCTTAGCCGAAATTCATCGTGACAAATACCAAAAACAAAACAAACCTTGGCCCATCGAAGAAGAAACCGCATTCAAGGCTCAATTACGCCAACAATATGAAACACAAGGCGATCCTTATTATGCAAGTGCCCGCTTATGGGATGACGGTGTCATCGCGCCAGAAGATACTCGTAAAATCTTGGGCCTCGCTTTGTCAGCCAGTCTCAATGCACCGATTCTCCCCACTCAGTTTGGTATTTTTAGGATGTGACCATGCGTAAAATACTCAGTGAACAAATAGAACATGTGTGCATCATCACTTTACATAACAGTGAAAAGCATAATGCTTTTGATGATGAGCTCTTAGCTCAATTAGATCAGGCTTTAGACCACGCACTCGAGCACCCCGACATTCGCATCATCGTGCTCCAAGCCAATGGTCGCCATTTTTCTGCAGGTGCGGATTTGGCTTGGATGCAACGCATGGTCACCATGACCGAAGCCGAGAATCATGCAGATGCCTTAAAGTTTGCTCAAATCATCCACAAGCTTTATCAAAGCCCTAAGCCCACCATTGCGTTGGTGCAAGGTGCCACATATGGAGGTGGCATCGGTTTGATTGCAGCTTGTGATATTGCATTTGCGACAGAACAAGCCAGGTTTTGTTTTTCTGAAGTAACCTTAGGGCTTATTCCCGCTGTCATCAGTCCGTATGTAATCCAAGCGATTGGCGCACGCATGGCCAACGCTTTGTTTTTAAGCGCCGAGATTTTTTACGCGCCGCAAGCCCAAGCGATGCATCTCATCCATAACCTTGTACCAGAAGCCGAGCTGCACACAGCAGGCCTTGCGCACGCCAAAGCCTTGAGTCTTATGCCAAATCAAGCCTTATGCCAGGCCAAAGCATTGATGAGACATGTCCAAGGTCACCCTATTGATGCAGCATTAATCCAGCATACTGCGACATGGATCGCGCAAATTCGCGTATCCATGGAAGCACAAAATGCATTACACTTATTTCTAAACCGTTCGCCAGGATAAGTATGTTTCGCAAATTACTCATTGCAAACCGAGGGGAAATCGCCTGTCGCATCATCCGCACTGCGCGCATGATGGGCATCACCACTGTGGCTGTCTACTCAGAAGCGGATCAACACAGCTTGCATGTGCAACAAGCTGACGAAGCGTTTTGTATCGGCCCTGCACCCGCCATCGAGAGTTATCTCAATATCGCTGAGATCTTACAAGTAGCGAAGAATTGTGGCGCTGAAGCGATCCATCCTGGATATGGGTTTTTATCTGAAAACTCCGATTTTGCAAAAGCTTGTGCCGAAGCAAACATTGTTTTTATTGGCCCATCCATCCAAGCTTTAGAAATGATGGGTTCCAAACAACTGGCAAAACAACATTTAGCCAACAGCACAGTCCCACTCATTCCTGGGTACCATGGAGAAGATCAATCCGATCAGCGCTTGCTGACAGAAGCCACACAAATCGGCTTTCCTCTCCTCATCAAAGCAGCCAATGGTGGTGGCGGCAAAGGGATGCGTGACGTACACACGCAAGAGGACTTTCTAACAGAATTAGCCGCTGCGCGACGCGAATCGTTGGCATGCTTTGCAGATGATACGATCATCTTAGAAAAACTCATTCAGAACCCACGCCATATCGAAATTCAAATCATGGCCGACAATTTTGATAACGTTGTGCATTTATTTGAGCGTGATTGCTCAATTCAACGACGCCATCAGAAAGTCATAGAAGAAGCACCCGCCGCACAACTGGATGCAGCCCTACGCCAACGTATGACTGAAGCAGCCATTGCAGTCGCTAAAACCATCGCTTATCGCGGTGCGGGTACCGTGGAATGTTTGGTAGAAAACAATCAAAACTTTTATTTCATGGAAATGAACACCCGTTTACAAGTAGAACACCCAGTCACTGAAATGATCACTGGACTCGATCTGGTTGCCTGGCAAATTAAAATTGCTGCGAATGTTCCCCTGCCTTGCTCTCAAGCAGACATCACGATGCAGGGCCATGCGCTAGAATGTCGTGTGTATGCCGAAGATCCTGCCCACGATTTTTTGCCGTCCACGGGCCAAATCCGCTTTTTAAGAACACCAACTGACCCTAAGATCCGTATTGACACAGGAATAGATGAGCACTCAAATATTTCTATCTACTATGATCCCATGATTGCTAAAATCATTGCTTGGGGCGAAACTCGTGCAGAAGCGACTCATCGACTGATCAACGCTTTACAACATTATCATCTGGGTGGCGTCAAAACCAATCAGAGTTTTTTACTCGGCATTTTGCAGCATCCCGAATTCGCGGCCAACACTTATACCACGCATTTTTTAGGTGAAACAACCATAGAGGGGCCGCAAGCTGACTTGGCTTTGGCCTTATCCTTCGCCTCTGCAATAGATTACACTGCAGCGCAACAAACGCTGGATCCCATCTATCAAGCAAGTTTTGGTTGGCAAATGCATTTGCAAAGTGAATGGGTCTGGTATTATCGTTATCAAGCGCAATCTTTTTCTGTTCGCATCACACCGCGATCTTTACAGCAATATCGCATCACATTCTTAGATCTGCCTGCCCCTGCCAGTGAACTTACGATTTCTTGCACACATGATAGCGTCAGCGTAGAGGATCTCCAGGGATCACGCCATAGTTATTATGATCGTGTGGACGATCTGATCACAATCTATCTGGAACAAGGCCCCTTAGAACTACAGCCGATCACTTCTCAGCATAATCAAACCGCTTCTGTGCATAATGCACAATTGACCGCACCTATGCCAGGTACCATCGTTGCTATTTTAAAACAATTGGGAGACCAAGTAGAAACCGGCGAAGCGTTGATTGTATTAGAGGCCATGAAAATGGAGCACACCATTCGCGCTCCTTATACCGGCACCCTACAAGAAATATTTTATCAAGTTGGCATGCAGGTTCAAGAAGGCACTACCCTCGCAGCCTTGGAGCCGTTATGACCAAGCCTGATGTGATGTTATTGGAAGTAGGTCCACGCGATGGCCTACAAAATGAAGCAACATTTGTGACAACGAAACATAAAGTTGACTTCATAAATCTGTTGAGCCAAACAGGATTACAACACATTGAAGTCACCAGTTTTGTGTCACCCAAGGCCATTCCCCAGCTCGCTGATAGTGAAATCGTATTCCAAGAAATTCAAAAACCCCCTGCTATGCATTTTTCTGCACTCATTCCTAATGAGCGGCGTATGCAACAAGCATTGCAAGTTGGGGTCAAAGAAATTGCTATTTTTACTGCTGCCAGTGAATCGTTCAATCAACGCAATATTCAATGTTCCATCAAAGAAAGTATTGCGCGTTTTGAGCCCGTCATGGAATTAGCGCGCACCCATCATATCTGGGTACGAGCTTACATTTCATGCGCATTAGGCTGCCCATATGAAGGAGAAATTCTTCCCAGCCAAGTCGCCAAGATAGCGCAGCAGCTCATACAATTAGGTGTCAATGAAATTGATTTAGGAGATACCATCGGTGTGGGCACGCCTAAACAAACACAAAAGTTATTAGATGCGATCAAAGTGGAAGTCCCACTTGAACAAATTGCCATGCATTTTCATGATACCTATGGCCAAGCCGTTGCGAATATTCATCAAGCACTCCAAAATGACGTGCGCCGCTTTGATAGTGCGGTAGCAGGATTAGGAGGCTGTCCTTACGCACGCGGCGCCAGTGGGAATGTCGCAACCGAAGACGTGTTGTATTTGATGCATGGCTTAGGTTTACAAACCGGCGTAGATATTTTCAAAGTGGTCGCCGCTGGTGATATGATTTGCAAAATTCTAGGCCGCAAAAATCAATCTAAAGTTGCAAATGCGCTATTGGCTAATCAATAGAGCCAACGATTGTAGTGCTTACCCAAAAACGCTATACTGCGTGCGATTATAACACTTTTGGGATTTCTGCATGTCAATTCATCATTCAAAAGCCCTTGTGAGTGATGACTTTGAAGCGATGAATCGCTTGATTGTCGAAAAAATTCAAGCTCATGATAGTCTTATTGATAATCTCTCTAACCACATTATACAAAGCGGCGGTAAACGCCTGCGTCCTTTATTGGTATTGCTAGCAAGCCATGCCTGTCACTATCAAGGTAAAGACCATATTCTCTTGGCAGCGATGATTGAATTTTTTCATACAGCTACGCTCTTACATGACGATGTTGTAGATGAATCAACATTGCGTCGTGGCAAGCAAACAGCACATGGTATTTGGGGTTCGAAAGCCAGCATTCTAGTAGGCGATTATTTATTCACTTTATATATGCAGTTAATGATTTCCTCTGGCAATCTGAGCATCATGAACTTGCTCACAGATATCACAAATCAAATTGCACGTGGCGAAATCAGACAATTATCTCATCGACATAATGATAATCTTACAATCGAAGATTATTACTCTGTCATTGAAGCCAAAACATCCTTACTTTTTGCCGCATCTACTGCTATTGGCGCTATGATTGCCAAAGTAGATGATACTATCGTCCAAGGCTTGTATGCGTTCGGCTTACATCTTGGTAATGCCTTCCAGTTGATTGATGATGCGTTGGACTATTGTTCTGATGCCAAAACCATTGGTAAAAACATTGGCGATGACTTAGCAGATGGCAAAGCTACCCTGCCTTTATTGTATGCATTACAACACAGCACACCCGAACAACAACAACACATTCGCGCAGGCTTGACGCAAGGCGGATTAAATCATTTACCTGCTATTTTAGAAGCCATTACTGACACAAATGCCATTGCTTACACGAAAAGCATGGCAAAAAAAGAAGTAGAGCAAGCCGTGACTGCACTTGAAGTATTACCACCCTCGAAGTACAAAGATGCTTTAGTGGATATGGCAAAATATGCCATTGAGCGAGATCACTAACGTCACCTACATTTTAAAAATGTTCATAAAGATTGCGTCAAAATCAGCACTTGCCAAAAACTTCCTTCTCCCGATTTCGGGAGAACGTGCCCAAAGGGCGGATGAGGGCTGATGTATCCCCTCATAATTTGTTGTTATAAAGTAATACAAAAGCCGTGTAGGGTGGACAAAGGAGTGTAACGACGTTCTGAGGTATCCATCCAAATTTTAACCAAAATGTATGGTGATAAAACTCTAATGTTGGTTAACCGATTTAGAAAAAATGTTTAAATCTCCTCCGGTCCGTTCGTGCTGAGGAGGCGCGTCACGAATACTAAGGTGTGGTTGTCAGTTCAACGCGCCGTCTCGAAGCATACTGCGATAAGGCATGCCAGTCATTGCTTATCAATGCCTCTTTTTTTCTGCGACTCCAACCTTGTATTTGT
>CAISKC010000210.1 GCA_903885895.1 uncultured Legionella sp. | reverse complement strand
TTTTAGTCCTCCTGTTTATGAAGCGAAGGCTTTTATAGCTCCTCCATTACTAGGAGATCTGGAAGGACTTAATAAAAACCGAGTAGAATTATTAAGCTTAGGATTGCATAGATTTACCGATCAAGAAGTGTTTCAATTTTTTTCTGAAAATTTATTTTCACAAACAACAAAGCGACTGTTTTTTAATAAAATATTTTTGCCCTTTTTAGATGAGTCCACTAGAAATTCTAAATCAAAAGATGAGCTTTTCCAAAAATTTGATAAGACTTTAATTATTCGGGACATACAAGAGAAGTTTCCTACGGCAGCTAAATATGTTATTTCAGTTAAAGTGAGCAGTCCGGTTCTGGCAAAAGTTTGGATTGAAAAATATCTTGAATTTACCAAAGATGAAACAATTGAAACAATTAGGCATATAAAGTCTGGTTTAGACTCAATGGCTATTTATAGAGCAATGGAGCAAATTAAAAAGTCAATTAGTTTGGCCGCTAAACAACGTGAAGATAGGATCCTTCTTTTAAAGGAAGCTTTAGAGTTAGCTGATAAAAGTAATATTGAAATACTTCCATTCATAGGTGGGGCTGCGCCAAATTTAGCTATTCTAAATACGTCAGAGATGATGTATCTTAAGGGAAGCAAAGAGCTAAAGTCAGAGATAAATAATTTAATTGTTAGGGTTTCTGATAAACCATTTATTAGTGGTATACGGAGTCTTGACTGGGATTATGAGCAATACCAACAATTGAACGATGATTCAATGATGGATAGTCTTAGCGTTTTTAAACTAATTGGTGATATTCAAGAAAGCGATACACCTATCTCGCCAAAAAAAGTACTGATTTTCACTTTAGCTTTAATATTCGGTTTTCTGTTTGGTGTTTTTCTCGCAATATTACGTTCTGTTTTCAGTGTTAAACAGACTAGGCAAGATTATTCGGAAAACGAGGTTTTGATTTGAAATTAATACCTACAATCTTTAAAGACGTTGTCTTAATTGAGCCAGATGTTTTTGAGGATGAACGTGGTTGGTTTATAGAAAGTTTCAATGCGCGAGATTTTTGCCAAGAAATGAAAAAAATAGGACTAACCGTTTCTTCTCCATTTATTCAAGATAATCACTCTTATTCAAAAAAAGGCGTATTGCGAGGGCTGCATTATCAATTAGCACCCTATGCACAAGGAAAGTTAGTGCGTGTAGTCCAGGGTTCTGTATATGATGTCGTTGTTGATGTACGAGCAAACTCTCCCACATTTGGTCAATCTATTGGATACGAACTAAATGCGAAGAATCGACGAATGCTTTGGATACCAAAAGGGTTCGCACATGGGTTTCTTGCATTGGAAGACGATACGCAATTTCTTTATAAAATAACAGATATTTATCACAAAGAGTCGGAAGTTTGCATTCGATGGGATGATCCAGATTTAGCTATCAATTGGCCAGATATGACAGAACTCATTATCAACAAAAAAGATCAGGCTGGGTTATCATTACGAGAGGCTGTCAAGATATCCTATACACCTATATCGAATAAAGCACAAATAATAGATTTGGCAGTAATAGGAGATAAAAGAGGCAGTTTAATTGTTTTAGAAAATGGTAGTAATTTACCTTTTGACATACAGCGAGCATATTATATATTTGGTACACAAGCGGAAGTTAGTCGTGGCTTTCATGCGCATAAACAATTACAACAAATGGCAGTTTGTGTTTCAGGCTCTTGTAGTTTTATTCTCGATAATGGAAAAACTCGTGAAAAAATATGCTTAAACTCGCCATCAAAAGGGTTGCTTATTAATCATATGATTTGGCGAGAAATGCATGAGTTTACCGATGATTGTGTTCTCGTTGTATTGGCTAATGAGCGTTATAACGAAGCAGACTATATTCGTGATTATGCTCAATTTCTAAAAGAGGTGCAAGCAAATGAATGCGTATAAAAAACTCGTTATTATTGGTGCTGGGGAATTTGCATCTATTGCTTATGAATATTTTACACATGATTCAAATTATGATGTAGTTGCGTTTTCTGTGGAGCGTTCATATTTAACAAGCACGTCCTTATATGAAAAACCACTTATAGCGTTTGATGAGTTAGTAACAAAGTTTCCTCCAAAAACACATGATGTTTTTGTATCGATTCCCGCGTCTCAATTAAATCAGTTACGTACTCGCTTATATTATGCCGTAAAAGAATTAGGATATGCTTGTGCTACCTATATTAGTTCTCGTGCGTTTGTTTGGCATAATGCTGAAATTGGAGATAATTGCTTTGTTTTTGAAAATAACACCATACAACCTTTTGTTAAAATTGGAAACAATGTTATCTTATGGAGTGGTAATCATATTGGGCATCAAACCTTAATAGCAGATCATTGTTTTTTATCGTCACATGTTGTTGTTTCTGGATATTGTCATATTGGTGAGTCTTGTTTTTTAGGGGTTAACTCTACATTCAATGATCATGTAACTGTCCCTAGAGATTGTATTATTGCTTCAGGAACCTTAGTATCTAAAAGTTTACAAAATCCGGGAAAAATATACTATGGTGCCCCAGCAAAGGAAATGCCTAAACGCAGTGCTTTTGACGTGAGTTTATAACGTGGAATCAATGCAATGGAAAAAAATGGGGCATGTATTTTGTCCGTCTAAGCGTAGCGATTGGCGAGCTAATTCAGCATTAACTCCAACGCCTATTTTAATAAATAATGAAACAATTCGAGTATATGTTGGATTTCGGGATCAACAAGGGATTAGTCGTATTGGATATATTGATCTCAGTGCTGAAAATCCAACTATAATTAAATATGTTTCTAAGCAACCAGTTTTGAGTATTGGAAGAGCTGGTTGTTTTGATGATAATGGTGTAATTTTAGGTGATATTGTCAGGCTTAACGATGGCTGTTTGAGAATGTATTATGTTGGGTTTCAACTAGTACGAAAAGTTAAATTTTTAGCATTTACCGGTGTCGCTCATAGCCACGATAATGGTGAGCATTTTTCTCGATACTCCGAAGTGCCGATTTTAGATAGAGTTGATGGCTCGACCACTATTAGGGCTGTGCATACGGCCCTGTATGAAAATAATATGTGGAAAATATGGTACGCCGCAGGCGATGATTGGCTACTGATTAATGGACAACCCTATCCAAAATATAATATTTGGTATGTGGAATCTGCAGATGGTCTTTCATTTACAAAACCAAGTACACTCTGTATAGACGTTGAAGGACAAGAGTATCGAATTGGCAGGCCTTCTGTATATTATGAAAAGAATCGTTATATTATGTTGTATACAAAGGGTAATACCAATGGTATAGATTACTTTCCAGGTGTTGCCACATCCGAGGATGGTATCCACTGGATTAGAGAAGACCATAAGTTCGGTTTAAATTTATCGATAGATGGTTTTGATTCTATTCATTTGTGTTATCCCAGATTAATTCATGTTAAAGATAAAGTTTATTGCGTTTATAATGGAAATAATATGGGCATAGAAGGATTTGGAGTTGCGGAGCTTATAAGATGGTAACTTGTCTTCGCTATGTTCCTATTCAGAAATTTATCTGGGATAGTTTTGTTGAGTCATCAAAAACACCGTTGTTCTTTTTCAAACGCGATTATATGGAGTATCACGCCGATCGGTTTATTGATCATTCGCTTATGTTCTATGAAGAACAGCAATTAATAGCCATATTTCCTGCAAGTCAACATGAAACGGAACTACACTCACACGGTGGGTTGACTTATGGAGGACTGATTTTTCAAGCCAAAGCAAGATCAACATTGACATTAGCTGTAATAGCACAATTACTAGTTACCGCTAAACAGGCTGGCTTGAATAAAATAATATATAAATCAATACCTTATATTTTTTACGAGCAATCATCGCAAGACGATCTCTATGCTCTGTTTTACCATACCAAAACCAAATTATTTCGCCGAGATTTATCTTCCGTCATTCGATTAGATCGTCATCTTGGCTTCTCTAAAGGTCGCAAATGGTTAATTGCTCGCGCTAAAAAAAATAATCTTAATATT